>NZ_JAQIBB010000050.1:0-35666 GCF_027920745.1 Gallibacterium faecale
TTTACATCAAATTTTGGCTAGTTTTTACACAAAAAGGAAAGCTCGGTAACATCAAAAACAGATAGTGTCGGTAAATGTGTGACCTCAGGAAAAATTGACATAGGTTGATTATGTGGATTAATCCAAACTGCCTGACAACCGCTTAAAATAGCACCTTGTACATCAGTAACAAGATTATCACCAACGTGAAGTATTTCGTTAGGATGACAACCAAAATATTGTGCGGTTTGCACGAATAAGTCTGCGTGTGGTTTAGCTCTGCCATGTTCACCTCCCCGTAACATCAGCTTAAATTGGTCTAAGCCAATACGAGGCGGATAGACATTTCCATTACTGATAGCGACTAAAGGATAATGTTCAGCTAATTGGTTGAGGAACTGTTGATTCTGTTGTGGAACATCAATTTTATGCCGCCATTCCACAAACAGTTGCATACATTGTTCTACAATGGCAGGGATTTCAGTGCTGCTTTTCCCTTGTTGTTGCAGAAGCTTTATTGCTGCTGCTTTTCGCCACTCAATCACATCTTCATAGCGAATAGGATCTTCCAAGAAAAGCTGTTGTTTATAGAGTGCCCAGTTTTCTACGCTGACTTGTGCAAGCTGTTGTAAACAATCAAGGAAAGCTTGTTCTGCATTCCGAATCACAGTGTAGTTATCATATAACGTATCATCAAGATCAAAGCTGATAACTTTGGGTAACGTAAATGAACGATAAAAATGTAACATACTGCGATTCCTTATTTTTTACGTCTGGCACGAGGGTGTGCTGAATCATATACCTGTGCTAAATGTTGGAAATTTAAATGTGTATAAACTTGTGTGGTAGATAAATTTTCATGCCCTAATAGTTCTTGTACAGCACGTAAGTCAGAGGTAGCTTCAAGCATATGAGTAGCAAAAGAGTGGCGGAGTTTATGCGGATTAAGGTGAGCATTTAATCCTTGCTTAATACCCCACTGTTCTAAACGTTGTTGAATGGCGGTGCTTGTTAAGCGATTACCCTGATGACTAATAAAAAGTGCATTGTCTTTTGGATGAAATTGCAGACGAACATTGAGCCATTCATGTAAAGCACCAGCGGCATAACGCCCAAAAGGTAAAATCCGTTCTTTATTTCCTTTCCCCAATACCCTAAGTTCTTTTGCCTTAAAATTAATATCCTCTAAATTCAAACCGCGTAATTCAGATAAGCGTAATCCAGAACTATACATTAATTCCATAATTGCTTTATCGCGTAGGGCTAAAGGTTCTTTGCTTTTAATATCAAGTAATTGGGAAATAGATTCAACATCAATACTTTTTGGTAATCTTTTGCCTGCCTTTGGTGCTGAAATACCATCGGTTGGATTAACAGTAATAATCTTTTTACGTAATAAAAATTGGAAAAAGCCACGTAAACTAGAAAGACGTAACGCTAAACTATGTTCATGCAATCCAGCCTTTTTTCCTTGAGTGAGGATAAAGCGAATAACACTACCATCAACTTGTCGCCAATCGTTAATTCCCTCTGTGGTCAATAATTCAAGACACGCTTCTATTTGCTGCTGATAACTTTCTAATGTCTTAGGGCTAAGTTGACGTTCAATGCGAAGATAATTCCAATATTGTTCTAACCATTCTTGTAACATAGTTTATTTCTTATAAGTTAGCCATTGGTGAAATAGTGGCTCAATTAGTTCGATGAGTGTTTCGAGAAAATCTGTGTTTTGTCCACGATAAAAATGCCCTTCATGTAATGCAGTAAACACTAACACCGCATGATAAGGTTTATGATCTTGCTTATTATTTAATAAACAAATAGCAACCGATCCAATTGGCAGTTCTTCAGGTAAAAATAGCAATGATTTTTCTCGATTAGTTAATTTTCCTAGATAAAAAGATTGTAAGCCAAAACGTTCTAAGCGAATAATCTCAAAAGCTTTACGATCCAGCCAATATTGTGAGGTAACTGATTCAGATTGCCATGCGTCTTTGAGTAGTAAGATTTTACCTTGTTTTAAACCTAATGTTTTTGCCCATTGATCTAAATCGTGGTTTGCTTCAGTAATATCTTTGGCTTGGTAGAGTTGTTTTTGTAAGGGTAATAAGCTAAAAAAGAGCGTCTCATTTTGTTGTACAGTGGAACTAACCTGATTTAGCGCATTTTCTAATGTGGCAATTTTCTCTCGCTGGCGACCTAATTGGGCTTCTACTAAAGAAATCATCCCTTTGCGTTGATGATGAATAACAAGTTGATCCAATAAGGCTTGATGACGGGAAAAATAATCTGGATGGGCTTGCAAATATTGGTCTATCTGCTGCTCAAAATCAACATCAATCTCGCTCATATTTACTCCTTATAATTGAATCACGCCATCATAAACAAAGGTAGCATCGCCAGTCATATAGAGAGGATGTCCTTGTCCTTGCCATTCAATTTTTAATTCTCCGCCTGGTAAGCTAACTTTCACACTGTTATCTAATAAACCTTGCATAATGCCGACTGCTACAGCAGCACAAGCTCCAGTTCCACACGCTTGTGTTTCTCCAGCACCACGTTCAAATACTCTTAAACGAATATGTTGTCGATTGATTACCTGCATAAAGCCAATATTGGCTCTTGCTGGGAAACGTTCGTGATTTTCTAATAGTGGACCTAATTGTTCTACATTAGCCGTAGCGACATCTTCTACTTGCAACACACAATGCGGATTGCCCATAGAAACGACACCACATAATACAGTTTGAATGTCAGTTCGTAGGATATAGTTTTTTTCAAATTTATTGGCGATAAATGGAACTTTAGCTGGTTCCCAAATTGGTTCTCCCATATTTACTCGCACAGTTTCATCATCATTGACAATCAACACAATTTTGCCCTTGGCGGTACTTACTTTGATTTCATTTTTATTGGTTAGCCCTTTTAAACGAACAAAGCGGGCAAAACATCTGGCACCATTACCACACTGCTCGACTTCACTGCCATCTGCATTGAAAATACGATAATGGAAATCTAATTCGGGATCATATGGTGCTTCAACTAATAACAGTTGATCAAAGCCAATACCACGATGACGGTCAGCTAAACGGCGAATAATGTCTTCAGAAAAAAAGACACTCTGTGTTACACCATCTACTACCATAAAATCATTGCCTAGACCGTGCATTTTTGAAAACTGCATATATACCTCTTGCATAAATCATAATAGGGCTATTATAGAGAGTTCCTGATAAAGTCTAAAGACTGAAGTTGAATCAAAGATGTTAATTAAAGTGGAATATCGTTATACTAGCGCCGTTTTTTATCAAGGATTGGGCTATTATGGCGAAACTTTACTTTTATTACTCCTCAATGAATGCAGGCAAATCGACAACTCTATTACAATCTTCTTATAACTATCGTGAACGTGGTATGCAGACGTTAGTTTATACCGCAGCTATTGATAATCGTTATGGCGTAGGCAAAGTAACCTCAAGAATTGGTATTGAAGAACAAGCCAAATTATTTGATACAAAAACAGATCTATTTGATGAAATTCAACAACATCATCAACAACAAAAATTAAACTGTATTCTAGTCGATGAGGCACAATTCTTAACTAAAGACCAAGTGTATCAACTTACGGAAGTGGTCGATAAGCTCAATATTCCCGTATTGTGTTACGGACTACGCACAGATTTCCAAGCAGAATTATTTGAAGGAAGTCGTTATTTGTTAGCTTGGGCAGATCAGTTAGAGGAGTTAAAAACGATCTGTTATTGCGGACGTAAAGCGAATTTTGTATTGCGTTTAAATGAACAAGGTGAAGTGATTAAGGAAGGCGATCAGATCCAAATTGGTGGTAATGATCACTATTTGTCGGTGTGTCGTCGGCATTATAAAGAGAAAATGGACTGTTAACCCTTTCTTAACTAAACAATAAACAAGGTACTATTTATGACGGTTTCTTCAGTAGTAACTCCAAATTTAAATGCGGCGAAACGTATTGTTGCAATTGGTGGCGGGCATGGGCTTGGACGTGTGATGTCTGCACTTGGCTTTATGCGATCTCGCTTAACAGGTATTGTCACTACTACCGATAATGGCGGTTCAACAGGTCGAATTCGTAGTCAATTTGGTGGTATTGCTTGGGGGGATTTGCGTAACTGCTTAAACCAAATTATTACGACTCCAACCACTGCCTCTGAATTATTTGAGTATCGTTTTGATGGTGAGGGCGAGTTAGCAGGACATAACTTAGGGAATCTAATGCTTAAAGCATTAGAAAATATTAAAGTGCGTCCATTGGACGGCGTGAATTTAATTCGAGAGTTATTACACGTTGAACCTTTTATTATTCCAATGTCTGAAAAGCCAGCTCATCTTGCTGCTGAGTTAAATAGTGGTGAGATGATTATCGGTGAAGTGAGTATTGATAAATTAGCAGATATTCCAAAACAGTTAAGTTTAGCGCCTGCTGTTTCAGCAACCCCAGAAGCCGTTGTTGCGATTAATCAAGCAGATATTATCCTATTTGGTCCGGGCAGTTTTTTAACCAGTATTTTGCCACCTTTGTTACTGACTGAAGTACAAGATGCTTTAGCAACTAGCTCTGCAATTAAGATTTTTATTGATAATTTAGGGGTAGAACATAGCCCCTCAGCACAATTAGATTTAGCTGCACGAGTAGATTGGCTTAACCGTTATATAGGGAAGCCAATTATTGATGGCGTGATCACGGATAGCAACACGGTATTACCACAAGATTTCAGGCAAAACTATTGTGTGATTGCACGTCAATTAAATGCCGATGATGTGAGCTATCGTCATGATCGCGCGTTATTAAGTCATGCACTAGAAGACCTGATTGATAAAGTCAAAATCAAGAAAAAGTGCTTCTGTTAATTTTTAATGAGCCTGTAAATAATCTAAAACCACTTGATGATGTTCACCTGTTTTAAACTTATCAAAGACTTTTTCGATTATTCCTTGTTCATTGATAAGGAAACTAATGCGATGAATCCCATCAAAGGTTCTACCCATAAATTTTTTCTCGCCCCAAACACCAAAAGCTTCTGCAACCTGGTGATCAGGATCAGAAAGTAAAGTGAAATTAAGTTCTTTTTTCTGTTCAAATTGGGCAAGTTTATTTGGCTGATCAGGACTAATCCCTAATACTTTTACGTTTAATGCTTGCCATTGATCGTGGGTATCACGAATACCACAAGCTTGGGTAGTACATCCTGGAGTTAATGCTTTTGGATAAAAATAAACTAATACTTTTTGTCCGCGAAAATCCGTTAAAGAAACGGTTTGGTTATGTTGATCTAATAGACAAAATTCGGGAGCTTTTTCACCGGCAGTTAATGTTTTCATGATTTCTCCTTTCTTAACGGTTACTTTTCCAAAGAATTATAACGAAAAATAAAAAAATTGCTTGCAATGTAAGGTATTTTTGGCAAGCTAGAAAACATCGTTTTTATTTACTGTATCAGCAAGATTGCGAAGTACAACAACAAAAAATCTCAGGAGTAATTATGTCATCACAACCTTTATTTTCAGGCAGTATTGTTGCCTTAGTCACCCCAATGGATAGCGCTGGCGAAGTCAATTATGGGCAATTAAAAAAATTAGTAAATTATCATGTTGAAGCGGGTACAACTGCGATTGTTTCAGTGGGAACGAGTGGCGAAGCAGCAACATTAAGTATTGAAGAAAATATTAAAACGATTTTAAAAACAGTTGAGTTTGCCGATGGTCGTATTCCAGTTATTGCTGGTGCAGGTGCGAATGCAACTAGCGAAGCGGTAACTATGACAAAACTCTTAAATGGTAGTGGTATTGCTGGTTGTTTAACGGTTGTTCCTTACTACAATAAACCAACCCAACAAGGCATGTATCTCCACTTTAAAACCATTGCAGAATGTACTGATTTACCACAAATTCTTTATAACGTGCCAGGACGTACTGGTAGCGATTTATTACCAGAAACAGTGGGGCGTTTAGCTGAAATTCCAAATATTGTAGGGATTAAAGAGGCAACAGGTGATGTAAGCCGTGTGCAAAAAATTAAAAAATTAGCTGGGGAAGATTTCATTGTATTAAGTGGTGATGATGCAACTTTCTTAGATTCAATGAAAGCAGGCGGTGAAGGCGTAATTTCTGTAACCAATAACGTAGCGGCTGCTGATATGGCTAAAATTTGCCAATTAGCACTTGCAGGTAACTTTGAAGAAGCGGAAAAAATTAATCAACGTTTAATGGCGTTACATCATGATTTATTTGTAGAGTCTAATCCAATTCCAGTGAAATGGGCTTGTTATAAACTAGGTTTAATTGATGAGCCAACCTTACGCTTACCATTAACGACTCTGAGTGAAGAGGCTCAGCCAAAAGTGATTAAAGCATTACAAATTGCTGGATTACTATAAATTGTATTATGAGATAAAACAGGCGATTCCGCCTGTTTTTTGTTTTAGGGGAAAAGATGGATTATCAAGTTATTGCATTCGATTTAGATGGTACTTTGCTGAATAGTGAAGGGAAAATTTTACCAAGTAGTCTTGTGGCAATTCAGCGTGCTAAAGCACAAGGTAAGAAAGTGGTGCTTGTTACAGGCAGACATCATACTGCAGTAAAGCCTTATTACTACGAATTAGGTTTAGATACGCCAGTAGTTTGCTGTAATGGAACTTACCTTTACCAAATGGAAACCGATACAGTATTAGCGGCAAATCCGCTTACCGCAGAAAAAGCACAAAAAATTTTAGATCTAGCTTATCAATATGGATCACACGTCTTACTCTATTCTCGTGATGCAATGAATTTCCAAACATTTAATCCGCATATGGAAAAATTTAAAGCCTGGGCAGAGAGTTGTGCATTCGCGGTAAGACCGAAAGTGCAGCAAGTGCCAGATCTTTATCATTTTATTACGAGTGGCGATATTATCTGGAAATGTGTGATTAGTGCGCCAAGTCGTGAAGTTATGTTAAAAGTCGTCAATGAATTACCTGAAGAGCAATTTAGTTGTGAGTGGTCATGGATTGATCGTGTTGATATTGCTAATGTGGGAAATAGTAAAGGCGAACGTCTATTGGAATTACTAGCTACCTGGGGTATTCAGCCTGAACAGGTGATTGCGTTTGGGGATAACCATAATGATACCAGTATGTTGACTGCTGTAGGGCTAGGTGTTACGATGGGGAATGCGGAAGAAGAAGTGAAACAACAGGCAAAATTGGTTACTAAAAGTAATGATGATGATGGAATTGCCCAAGTATTAGCAGAATATCTAGACTAAATTAGAATGGTATTGATATGAAAGTGATTGGATTATTAGGTGGAATGAGTTGGGAAAGTACAGTTTCCTACTATCAAATTATTAATCAGCAGATTAAACAGCAATTAGGTGGTCTACATTCTGCCAAAATAATCCTATATAGCGTTGATTTTGATGAAATTGAGCGTTGTCAGATCACAGGAAATTGGGAAAAAAGTGCAGAAATACTTGGTAATGCTGCTTTTCAATTAGAACAAGCAGGTGCAGACTTTATTCTTATTTGCACAAATACAATGCACAAAGTTGCACCCCAAATTTCAAATCGCCTTACCGTTCCACTGATTCATATTGCTGATGCAACGACAACAGCCTTAAAACAGCAGCAAATACAACGAGTTGCTTTATTAGGCACAAAATATACGATGCTAGAAGAGTTCTATAAGCAGAGAATTATTGATCAGGGGATTGATGTAATAATTCCAAAGAAAACCGATATTGAAGAAATTAATCGGATTATTTTTACCGAACTTTGTTTAGGAAGAATTGAAGTATCATCTCGCCATATTTTCCAGCGTATTATTGCGGATCTTCAACAGCAAGGTGCTGAAGGGGTGATTTTAGGCTGTACTGAAATTGGTTTATTGATCAATCAAGAAGATTCTGTATTACCTATATTTGATACGACAGTACTTCATGCAAAGCGAGCAGTTGAACTCGCTTTACAAGAATAAGATTAAAGATTGGTATATTGGGTAACACGACCTTTGCGCGCAAAACCTAATAACGTAAAGTTGTGTTGCTCCGCCATTTCAACGGCTAAAGCAGTTGGTGCAGAAATAGCAGCCAACATTTCAATCCCACAGGCTAAACATTTTTGTACCATTTCATAACTAGCTCGACTGCTTACAAAGACAAAACCTTGTGGACGCTGATGTGTCGCATACCAACCTAATAATTTATCTAAAGCAACATGACGACCAACATCTTCTCGTAATGTTAGTAACTCTCCTTGTGGAGAAAAAAAGGCAGCAGCGTGTGTTGCGCCGGTTTCTTTAGAGAGTAATTGCTGTTGTTCTAATTGTATTAAACAGTGATCGATCAAAGAGAAATCCAAAGCGAATGTACGCTCTACTTTGGCATATTGGCGTTGAATTTGTTGTAATTGTTCGACTCCACAAATACCACAACCTGTCCGTCCAACTAAATTACGGCGATGTTCTTTTAAGGCAACAAATTGGCGAGTAGATAATTCAATTTGCACTTCAATCCCATTGCAGCTAGGTTCAATGTCAATACCATAGATTTGTTTGGGATCGTGAATAATTCCTTCTGTTAAAGAAAAGCCAATCGCAAATTCTTCTAAATCTTGTGGTGTACACATCATTACACTATGAGAAATACCGTTATACACTAATGCGACGGGAGTTTCGACAGCTAAACTGTCTAGTTTTTCCTCGGCAGTGAGTTCAGATGAAAAATAATTGTTACTTTTTTGATATAAAACACATTTCTTTTTTATGAGCTGCATCAAATTTTCCTCAAAATACCTATAATAAGTAGGTGTTTATTTTGACTAGCAGGAATATGCTTGCGACGGTAATCCTGAGTGATCAATCGAAGTGAAGATTGATTATAGTATAAATAAGGAGTAACCTACACAGCGAAAATGTAAGGATTACATTTCAGTTACAAAATAACGCAAATTTATTAACTTCCTACTTACTATCCAACAAGGAGTATCTATGCAGGTCACAAGAAGAAAATTCTTTAAGATCTGTGCAGGTGGAATGGCCGGAACGTCTGCTGCCATGCTCGGATTTGCGCCAGAAATGGCGTTAGCAGCTCCTCGTGAGTATAAATTACTTCACACGACTGAAACGAGAAATACCTGTACTTACTGTGCTGTTGGCTGTGGAATGTTGTTATATTCCATCGGCGATAAAGCCAAAAATGCTAAAGGTAAATTATTCCATATTGAGGGTGATCCAGATCATCCAGTAAGCCGTGGTGCGCTTTGTCCTAAAGGTGCAGGTGCATTAGATTATGTGAATAGCCCAAACCGTTTACAATATCCAGAATATCGTGCGCCAGGCTCAAAAGAATGGAAACGAATTTCTTGGCATGAAGCAATTACTCGAATTGCCCGTTTAATGAAAGATGACCGTGATGCTAACTTTATTGAAACCAATGCTGAAGGTACACCAGTAAACCGTTGGTTAACCACAGGTATGTTAGCGGCATCTGCTGCAAGTAATGAAACCGGTATTTTGACTCAAAAATGGGTAAGAATGCTAGGTATCCTTTCTGTAGACAACCAAGCGAGTATCTGACACGGACCAACGGTAGCAAGTCTTGCTCCATCATTTGGTCGCGGTGCGATGACCAATCACTGGGTTGATATTAAAAATTCTGATCTCGTTATCGTTATGGGCGGTAATGCCGCTGAGGCACACCCTGTCGGTTTCCGTTGGGCGATTGAAGCGAAGAAAAATAATGGTGCGAAAATTATGGTGGTTGATCCACGTTTCCATCGTACCGCAGCTGTTGCTGATATTTATATGCCGCTTCGTTCAGGTACTGATATTGCCTTCCTTTCAGGGGTAATTAACTACCTATTAACTAACGATAAGATCCAACATGAATATGTAAAATATTACACAAATGCAAGTTTCTTAGTAAATGAAGGCTTCAATTTTGAAGATGGGTTATTTACAGGATATGATCCAGAAAAACGTCAATATGATAAATCAACTTGGTCTTATCAATTAGACGAAGAGGGTTTTGCGAAACGTGATTTAACTATGCAAGATCCACGTTGTGTAATTAACTTATTGAAAAAACATGTTTCACGTTATACACCAGAAATGGTTGAACGTATTTGTGGAACAAAACAAAAAGATTTCTTAACTTTCTGTGAAGAAATTGCTAAAACCGCTGATCCAGCGAAAGCTGCAACATTCTTATATGCTTTAGGTTGGACACAACATACAGTGGGTTCACAAAATATTCGTACAATGGCGATGATCCAATTACTTCTTGGTAATATTGGTGTTGCCGGTGGTGGTGTTAACGCATTACGTGGCCACTCAAATGTACAAGGTATTACCGATTTAGGTTTATTCCCACATATGTTGCCTGGTTATATGGGATTACCAACCGATAAAGATGTTTCATTAGAAACTTATCTCAATCGAATTACACCAAAATTAGCGCAAAAAGGGCAAGTAAACTATTGGGGTAATACACCAAAATTCTTTATCAGTATGTTAAAGACTTTCTTTGGTGATAATGCAACAGCGGAAAATCAATTTGGTTACCATTTATTACCGAAGATGGATCAAAAATACGATCATTTCCGTTTTATCGATATGATGTATGCCGGTAAAGTAAATGGTTATCTCTGCCAAGGATTTAACCCAATTGCTTCTTATCCAGATAAAAATAAAGTTATCAGTGCGTTAAGTAAATTGAAGTTCCTTGTCGTTATGGATCCATTAGCAACAGATACTTCTAACTTCTGGCAAAATTATGGTGAATACAATGATGTGAAAACTGAAGATATTCAAACAGAAGTCTTCCGTTTACCAACAACTTGTTTCGCAGAAGAAGATGGCTCAATTGCTAACTCTGGTCGTTGGTTACAATGGCACTGGAAAGGCGCTGATGCACCTGCAGAGGCAAAACCAGATGTAGCGATTCTTTCTGAAATTCGTGAAGAGTTAATTTCACTTTATGAAAAAGAAGGTGGACGAGGTGTTGAACAACTTAAAGCAATGAGTTGGAACTATCTCAACCCAGCAGAACCAACAGCTGAAGAATTAGCGAAAGAAAATAATGGTTATGCACTCGAAGATCTCAAAGATCCAAATGGTGTGGTATTAGTGAAAAAAGGTGAATTATTACCAAGTTTTGCGTTCTTACGTGATGATGGTACTACCTCATCAGGTAACTGGATTTATGCCGGACAATGGACGGAAAAAGGTAATATGATGGCTCGCCGTGATAGCTCAGATCCATCAGGATTAGGTAACACTCTAAATTGGGCATTCGCATGGCCATTGAACCGCCGTATCATTTACAACCGTGCGTCAGCAGATTTACAAGGTAAACCTTGGAATGCAAAACGCCAATTAGTGAAATGGAATGGTAAAAACTGGAACTATGTTGATGTTGCTGACTTTGGTACAGCGCCTCCAGGAAGTGATGTGACACCATTTATCATGCAACCAGAAGGGGTATCTCGTCTCTTTGCAATTGATAAGATGGCAGAAGGTCCATTCCCAGAACACTATGAACCGATTGAAACACCAATTGGCACAAACCCATTACATCCGAATGTTGTTTCTAACCCTGTGGCACGTATCTTGCCAGCAGATAAAGAATCATTTGGATCATTGGAAAAATTCCCATACGTGGGTACAACTTATCGTTTAACAGAACATTTCCACTTCTGGACAAAACACTCATTATTGAATGTGATTGCTCAACCAGAACAATTTGTGGAAATTAGCGAACAACTTGCTAAAGAAAAAGGCATCAACCATGGTGACAAAGTGAAAGTAAGTTCAATTCGTGGTTATGTGAAAGCGGTTGCGGTTGTGACTAAACGTATTCGTCCGTTAGAAGTCGATGGTAAAGTCGTCCATACAATCGGTATTCCAATCCATTGGGGCTTTGCAGGCGTTGGTAAGAAAGGCTTCTTTGCTAATAACTTAACGCCTCGTGTTGGTGATGCAAATACACAAACACCAGAATTCAAAGCATTCCTTGTGAATATTGAGAAAGTTGCGGAGGCGTAAATGGCAGTTCAAACTCAAGATATTATCAGAGCCTCAGCAACATCGGGGCTTACACCACCGCCACAAGTACGTGATCACAAAGTCGAAGTGGCGAAATTGATTGATGTAACTACCTGTATTGGCTGTAAAGCATGTCAAGTCGCTTGTTCTGAATGGAATGATTTACGTGCTGAGCCAGGTGATTGTGTTGGTGTTTATGACAACCCAGTTGATCTTGAACCAAAAGCATGGACAGTGATGAAATTCAACGAAGTTGAAGAAAATGATCGTCTTGAATGGTTAATTCGTAAAGATGGTTGTATGCACTGTGCAGATCCAGGTTGTTTAAAGGCTTGCCCATCACCAGGTGCGATTATCCAATACGCAAATGGTATTGTTGATTATCAATCTGATAAGTGTATTGGTTGTGGTTACTGTATTGCAGGTTGTCCGTTTAATGTTCCACGCATTAATCCAGAAGATAACCGTGCTTACAAATGTACCCTCTGTTCTGATCGTGTGAATGTGGGACAAGAACCAGCGTGTGCGAAAACTTGTCCAACAGGTGCAATTCACTTCGGTAGTAAAGAAGAGATGTTACACTATGCTGAAAAACGTGTGGCAGATCTGAAGAGCCGTGGTTATGAAAATGCAGGTATTTACGATCCACAAAGTGTAGGTGGTACTCACGTAATGTATGTATTACATCACGCAGATCGTCCAGAGCTTTATTCTGGGTTACCAAAAGATCCACATATCAGTGAAGTTGTTTCACTCTGGAAGGGAATTCTCAAACCACTTGCTGGTGTAGCAATGGGCGCATTAGCAGTAGGTGCAGCAGCACACTATATTGCAATGGGACCAAACACTGAGGATCTTGAGGAAGAAGATATCATTGATCCACATGCTCATGATGATGAAAAAGGAGGAAAATAATATGGTCGATTTAAACAAAAAAGTATTGCGCCATAGCGTAAAAGAACGTTTAAGTCACTGGCTTGTTGTTTTCTGTTTTTTCACAACAGGGCTATCTGGGCTTTCATTCTTTTTCCAAGATTTTGCGTGGATTGCTGAAATCTTAGGTACTCCACAATTAGCACGTGTTGTGCATCCATTCACTGGTTTGATTATGATTGCCGCCTTTATGGTATTGTTTAAAACTTATTGGCGTGACAATCTTATCGAAAAAGGGGATTGGCGTTGGTTACTGAATGTAGTAGAAGTCCTAAAAGGTAATGAACATCATGTCGCAGATGTAGGTCACTACAATATGGGACAAAAATTATTGTTCTGGACCTTGATTGGTGCTTTGTTACTGCTTTTAGGAACTGGTGTCATTATGTGGCGTCCTTATTTTGCACCATCATTCTCTATTCCTGTGATCCGTGTTGCAATCTTATTGCACGCTTGCAGTGCGATTGCATTAATTCTCGGTATTATGGTGCATATCTATATGGCAATTTGGGTGAGAGGCTCAATTACAGGGATGTTAAATGGTAAAGTAACCGCTCGTTGGGCGAAGAAACACCATCCACGTTGGTATCGTGAAGAAATCGAACCGATTTTAAAACGAGAAGAACAACAGGGAAAATAATTAATGAGTATTCGTATCTTACCAGAGAGCGAAATTCAACAAGCAGCGGAGGGGCTAACTAGCCCCCCGTTACTTTTCGCAAATCCAAAAAATTTATATCAACGTCGTGCTAAACGTTTACGTCAATTAGCCGAAAATAGTCCATTCAAAGACTATCTTGAATTCACGGCAAAATTGGTAGATGTACAATTACGTTTATTGCAAGAGCAACCTATTGAACGTGATCCTCGTTTAGCTAAAGAAGTATTAACAGCAGAAGTTTTAGCGGGGCAACCACTACATTATAAAAATTGGCAACGTTCGCCAATTTGGCAAATTTTACTAACTAATTTACTTGAAGAGTGTAAGAGTTTTGCCGAAGGCGTGATTGCAAATACGATTGAAACGCTAGAGAAAACCTCAACTCAAGAACGTGAAGATTTAGCAGATCGTTTATTAAACAGTGAGTTTGAAGCTGTACCAAGTAACCAAGCGATATTTATTTGGGCTGCTTTAAATCTCTATTGGATTCAATTGGTACAACAAATTCCACACCATGCAAATGCAGAATTGGGTGAACATCGTCATTTCTGTCCAGTCTGCGGTTCAGCGCCAATCACTAGCGTTGTCCACTTTGGCAGTACCCAGGGGTTACGCTATGTCCATTGTGCATTATGTGAAAGTGAGTGGAATATTGTGCGTAGTAAATGCACTAATTGTGAAGAAACCGCTCATATTGGCTATTGGTCATTAGATAGTGAACATGCACCGGTCAAAGCAGAATGTTGTGATGACTGCGGCAGTTATTTAAAAGTTTTATATCAAGAGAAAGATCCTGATGTAGAACCAGCTGCTGATGATTTAGCAACGTTGATGTTAGATAATGAAATGGAAGAAAAGGGGTATTCTCGTAGTGGAATAAATCCTTTGTTATTTCCAGAAGAATAATAAAAATAATAGTTTGCAGGCTTGGGTAACCAAGCCTTTATTTTATAAGCGTTTGCGTAGTTTTGCTGAAACATAACTACAACTTGCGGTAATGTTTAACTGTTTTTGTTCAGTAAATTGAAGTAAGGCATTCAATAATTTTTCTGCAATACCTTGATTACGCAGACTGGGATCGACAAAAGTATGATTAGCATCGATCGTTTGTGGATGTGTATATTCATAAGTTAATTCCGCTAAACGTTTTCCTTGTTCATCAATGAAAAAAGCACCATACTGACCATTATCAGTATGCTCAATAGTAAATTCACTCATTGTAATTTCTCCATAAATTCGTCAAGTTCAGTACTAAAAGGACTTTCTTCGGTTGGAATTTTCTTTTCTTCTGCTGCCCACTCACCTAAATCAATTAATTGACAGCGTTTACTACAAAATGGGCGATATGGACTTTGTTCTGACCATACCACATTTTTTTTACAAATGGGACAAGGTACCGAGATAATTTCATTATCTGTATTTGACATATTATGTTCCTATTATTGGCTTAACGACAAATAGTGCTGGTGTAGTTTCTGCACTTCTGCTTTTAAATAAGCAAGATTTTGTTCAAGCGGTAATTCATTAGAGATAACATCATCAGCTTTTGCTAAACGTTGTTGTCGAGAAACTTGAGATTGCATAATTTTACGAATCAAAGCAGCAGAATTCTGATCACGTTGCGTTGCCCGCTGAATTTGAGTTTCTTCACTAACATCGATAACTAAAATACGATCACAATAGGTTTCAAGGTGATTTTCTAATAGTAATGGTACTACCCACAATACATAAGGTGCGGTTGTTTGCTTTAGTTGGCGTAACATTTCTTCGCGAATTGCAGGATGTAATAATTGGTTTAACCATGCCTTTTCTTGAGGATAGGCAAAGACACGCTGGCGTAAAGCAGCACGATTTAATTCTCCAGTGGCTAATAAAATCTCTTGACCAAAATGTTGAGCAATTTTTGCTAATAAAGGTGATCCTTTTTCAACGACTTGACGTGCAACAATATCAGCATCCACAATAGGGACACCCAAATCAGCAAATAGAGAAGCAATCGTGCTTTTCCCGCAACCAATGCCACCGGTTAATCCTACAATGTAAGCCATATCGTTATCTATGATGAAGAGTGTATCGTTATCTGTTATAGATAAATAAAATTAATGCAGAAAAAATTAAACTTGGCGCAAAAGGTAAGGTTTTAGCTTGCCTTTTAAAGACCATGACAAAAAGTAGCGCTATTATACAAGAAATTAGGAGAAAATAGGATAAAAATGCAGGAGAAAGTAGCAAGGATAATGCAGAGAATAACAGTACATCGCCTAAACCTAATTTGTCTTTTCCTAATAGGAAGTAACAGCCAAAATAAACGCTGATGCTAGCTAAAAAAGCAATCGTAAAACTCACTATTGCTTGTTCAAGAGTAAGGGGGTTAAGCCCTAATTTTGCGAACAGCAGTGCTAATAAGATTATCGTATAACAATGTAAAACCGAGATCAGACGATAGCGATAATCAATATAAGCAATCAAATAACAGAAACTAAACAAACAATAATGTAAAAGAATATGCCACCACAATGTATATTGAAGATAGCAGATAATGCTTAATCCGAGATAAAAAATACTATGCAACCACCAATCTCGTTGGGGAGGAGAAGTTGTAACGGGAAAAGTGGTGATAGAGGGTAACCAACTAGGAAATATATAGAGATAACTAAGAAATAGACAACTTATCAGTAATAAGAGAATTAATATCATAAAATTACATTTCCTAAATTAAAAATAGGAAGATACATTCCAAGAATAATCACGCCAATAATCGCACCAATGATCAGCATTAAAATTGGTTCGAGTAATTTGGCAAATAAGTCAATTTGATTAGAGAGTTGTTGCTGTAAATGATTAGCTACATAGTGCAGCATTGTATCGAGCTGTCCACTTTGTTCACCAATAGCAATCATCTGTCTTGTTTGTTGGGAAAGAAAACCATAACTTAATCCATCTGAAAAACGAAATCCTTGTTGTAATGCAGATAAACATTGATATGCCTCTTTTTCTAATAATAATTTTGGTGATTGTGCAAAGGTGATGGTAGAAGGTAAGAAAGTTTGCAAACTTTGCTGTAATGTAATACCTGCTTGGAGCATTGTTGCAAGAATAGAACAAAAATGAATCGCTTGGGTTTGTAGATAGATTTTTTCAATGGTAGGAATCAAACAAACGAGCTTGAGTAATCCTATTTTTAGCTGAGGGAGTTTGTTATAACTCCAATAGATCACAGTACACAATAATATGATTGCAATCAGTAAAAAGATAAAATCATTTTTTATAAATTGTGATAGGGTGAGGAGAAATTGCGTTAGATAAGGCAGCTGTTGTTGCTGTTGCTGATAAAGATCGGCAAAAGTAGGGACGATAAAGAGTAACAGAAATAAGGTCAGTAATAGCGAAATCGTGAGCATCATAATAGGGTAAAAAAGGATTTTATTGATTTGTTGGCGTAGCTTAACTTGTTTCTGTTTGTTATCTGCGAGTTGTTGCATCACTTGAGCTAATTGCCCACTCTGTTCCCCACTATATAATAATTGCCATTCAGAATGGGATAAGAGATTTTTTTCTGCTTGCAGGGTATGTGATAAAGGTAAGCCACGATGTAAGTTCTGCAAGCAACGAGTAATTAGTTGATACAGTGCTTGGTGATGACAATTTTCCTGAAGAAGCTGTAATGACTGTTTGAGAGGAATACCTGAATGTAGCAGTAGGGAGAATTGCAATAAGAATTCTGCTTGCAGTCTTGGGGTTAAGCGGGAAAAGAGTTGCCAATTTCGGCTAAAAGAATGAACAACAATACCTTGTTGATATAAACGCTGTCTGGCTTGCTGTGGATTATCTGCAATGATCACGCCTTTAATTTTATTTTGAAAGCGATCTTTACCTCGCCATTTATAAATTGCCATTAGTATGTTCCTCTTTACCTAAAACGCGTTCAATTTCAGTGAGTGTAGTAATTTTTTGTTGTAATTTCTGTTTTGCTGCATCAAATAACGATGGATAATCAGTAACAAATTGATTTTGTTGATAATGTAATAATTGAAAAATACCGATACGCCCACGATAACGAGGAGAAAAATCTGATTGAGTAGCAGGGACACATTTACGTACTAAACGCTGCGCAATCACTAATAACAAGCTATTTTCTAGTTCGTGTTGGGTAATACCTAATTGTTGTAGACGAGAAACCGCACCAATCGCAGTATTAGTATGTAAAGTAGATAATACTAAATGCCCTGTTTGTGCTGCACGTAATGCTATTTCCGCTGTTTCTTGATCTCGAATTTCACCTACCATAATTACATCGGGATCTTGACGTAAGAAACTACGTAATAATGTCGCAAAAGTGAGTCCAATAACGGGATTAATTTGGGTTTGAATTATTCCATCTAGCTGTAATTCAATTGGATCCTCAGCGGTGAGAATATGACGGGTTTCTTGATTGAGAAAATGTAAGCCACTGTATAAGGTTAAACTTTTTCCACTGCCAGTTGGACCCGTTACTAAAATTAATCCTTGGGGCTGTAATAAAGCTTGGGTAAAAGATTCTGCCTGCTGTTCGGTCATTCCTAGCGCTGAGAAATCGGTGAATACAGGGGTATTGTGCTGTAAACGTAAGACAATTTTCTCCCCATATTGTGTAGGTAAGGATGATAAACGAATATCTAATGTTTCTCCGAATGTCGTTTGAAAACGGAAGCGCCCATCTTGTGGTAAGCGTAATTCGTTAATATCTAAACGAGCAAGTAATTTTAAACGGGCATTTAAGCGTTGCCCAATTGCTAATGGTAAGGTTTGTTGTTTTTGTAATACACCATCAATGCGAAAACGGATTTGTAAGTGCTGTGCTAACGGTTCAAGATGAATATCCGAAGCGGTAAGCTGTAATCCTTGCTCAAGTAATTGATTAAATAACTGAATTAACGGTTCATTAGAATCAGTCGCTAGGCGATCTTGATCTTCCTTGAGTTGAATTGAAGCTGCGTAATCTGTTGCTAATGTATTTTCGTGTAATGTCAGAGGCTGTGGTGTGCCTTGTAAATTTTGCAGCAACTGTTTTAGTGCATATTGTCCAATTACAACTGGCTCTACTAATTTACCGCTGATGAATGCAAATGCCTCACAAGCTGCCAAATTATTTAAAGATTCAACAGCTAACCATAATTGTTGTTCATCTTCTTGTAAGGGTACGGCTAAATAACGTAACAATAACTGAATTTGTTGCTGATTTTTTTGCCATTGCTGTTCAGAAATCTCAATGATTGTTTGATGATCTAAAGAGGTTACTTGATATATCATTATGGCGTTCCTGCATTAGATTGACAAAAACCAGCAGGGAAAATACCGAGATCGCCAGTACATTGTACAGTCCAATCAATTAATTCACCTTGTTTACTTTCACTTGGCGTCATTTTATAAGAGATATCTTGTAGTGAGCCTTTACCTGAAACAGTAATTACACCCGCAGTAACTGAAATATCATTGAGATATTTAAATTTATTCATATCACTTGGTTTATTTTGAATACCATGTTGTCCTGCCGAGCATTGATTTTTATTACTGGCGTTATATAAGCATAATTCGACTTCAGCTTTGTAAGGTGCGGAAGCCTGAATTAATTCAGAGATTGCGGCTTTTTTGGTATAGCCTTGATAAGAAGGAATAGCGATAGTGGCGAGTACGGCAATAATGGCAATAACAATCATCAATTCGACTAGGGTAAATCCGGCATAAAAAGCGTGTGTTTGTGTGGTAGAACGTAACTGCATAATTAAATCCTCAGAAAAAAAAGAACGGTATAGAAGATGACAAAAACGTGGGTAATGTACGAGAGAGTTGTTAAACTATTGCGATTTAGATCGTAAAAAGAGAATTTTATGTACCAAATTATTGAAGGCATTTTATCGCCAGCAACACAAATTCCATCTCCTCATTTTGATCAACGTCCTGATCCAAAGGATATTTCATTATTAGTGATTCACTATATTAGTCTGCCACCAGAACAATTTGGCGGAAGTTATATTGATGATTTCTTTCAAGGTAAGTTAGATCCAACGAAACACCCGTATTTTGCGGAAATTTATCAACAGCGTGTATCAGCACACTGTTTAATTTGTCATACAGGCGAGATTAAACAATATGTGAATTTTCAGCAGCGAGCCTGGCATGCGGGGCTTTCCCAGTTTCAAGGGCGAGAGAAATGTAATGATTTCGCAATCGGGATTGAATTGGAAGGAAGTAATCAGCAGCCTTTTACTGCTGAGCAATATGCGACATTAATTGCAGTAACCAAAGTAATAATGCAAGCCTACCCAAAAATTACACAGGATCGGATTGTTGGGCATTGTGATATCTCGCCAGGACGAAAGATCGATCCTGGTCAATATTTTAATTGGCAATATTATCGAGAGAGTTTAGGGCATTCGCCTAAATCGTTCTAATTTAACTAATTTCAGGCATTAAAGTAGGAGTAACACAGATCTATACTATAAAAGAACACGGAGTCATTTAGAGGAAAAAATATGGAAAATCCATTTACGGCTACTTGGTCATCAAAGGGGAATACACTTTGTTTAGGGCATTGGGAAATTAGTTATCAAGGGCAATCCCTGCAACTGCCGGAAGAACGCCGGGAACATGATATGGGAACAAGGGGAATTTATAATTTTATTGATCCTGAGGATGAACTTTATCTAGAAGGGCTAGATGAAAATGATTGGATTCTCGAAAATATTGGTTGGCTAACAGATGTATTTATTGCCGCAGATATTCCGATTGAAGAACAATATTTCCGTTTCTTTTATCAAGCTGTCAATAAAGATGATTGGCGTTGTGGCAGTTGCGGTGGTTGTATGTAATATCATCAATCTTCGAGAGGGAAAATCTGAAAAAGGTTTTCGATTCTCGAAGGTTCTTGTTTATAATTACCTCCATTGTGGTAGCTATCTTTTCAATTTATGTTTTTTAATCTCAAAGCCAAACTTCATCAGTTAAATCATTATCTTAAACACAAGGGACATCAAACTTCTCGCCTTTCACGTAAAAGTATCGAATTTATCTGTTTACTTTGTGGTGCCTTATTAGTCGCACTCGTGTCTTGGGGCTTTGCTACTTTAGTAGAACTTGGGTTAGAAATTAATACATACTTAGTCAATTTACATCCTTGGGTAGCATGGGTGTTATTACCTTTTGGTATGGCGATTCTAGCCTGGTTTACCCAACGTTTTACGCCGTATGTTGCAGGTAGCGGTATTCCGCAAGTGATTGCTTCGATTGGATTGCCACATGGTAAACCTAAGGAAGCTTTAGTTCGTTTAGCACAAACTATCTGGAAAATTCCACTAACATTTTTAGCAATGTGTTGTGGTGCTTCAGTTGGGCGTGAAGGACCTTCGGTACAAGTGGGTGCTGCGGTAATGCTCTCTTGGGGCAAATTTTGTCGTAAATATAACCTTGCTTTTAAAGGTTTAAGCTATAACGAGTTAATTGCAACTGGGGCGGCTGGTGGGTTAGCAGCTGCATTTAATGCACCCCTTGCAGGTGTTATTTTTGCCATTGAGGAAATCGGGCGTGGTGCACCGTTACGTTGGGAACGGCGTGTATTATTAGGTGTATTAGCAGCTGGGTTTATGCTAGTTCTGATTCAAGGGAACAACCCTTATTTCCCTCGATATGCAGGTGCAGATACGGTTGAAAATGTCGTGTTATGGTTAGTGGTTTGTGCGGTGGTCTGTGGCTTATTTGGTGGTGCCTTTGCACGTCTTTTAGCGAAAGGATTAGCTGCTTATTTACCAGCATTTATGCGTGGTTTTGTCAGACGGCATCCAATTATTATTGCTTTTATCTTAGGGATTTTACTCGCTGGATTAGGCACATTTAGCAACCATCAAACTTATGGCACAGGTTATGCGGTAGTCACACAAGCACTGAATGATCAAGAGTTAGATACGTCATTAGGTATCAGCAAATTATTGGCAACGGTATTTACTTATTGGACTGGCATTGCTGGCGGGATCTTTACACCAGCATTAACCACAGGTGCCGCGATTGGCAGTAATATTTGGCAACTCACTGGAGGTATCGTCGATCAACGTTTTCTTGTGTTATTATCTATGGCTGCTTTTTTAGCAGGAGCAACACAATCGCCAGTAACATCGAGCGTTGTTGTTATGGAAATGACAGGAAGTCAGCCTGAGTTAGTGTGGTTATTAGCGACTAGCATTATGGCATCAATTATTTCACGCCAAATTTGTCCAAAACCATTTTATCATTTTGCGGCTGGGCGTTTCCGTCAGAGAATTCAAGAACAAATTAATCAAGAACAACAAAAACTGCATGATAATCAATAAGCAATTTTATCGAGGACGTTTTTCAGTCGCACCAATGTTAGATTGGACGACAAGACATTGCCGTTATTTTCATCGTCAATTTAGCCAATACACATTACTTTATACAGAGATGGTGACAGCACCAGCAATTATTTATGCGAAGTATGATCATTTAATTTTTGATCAGGCAGAATTACCTGTTGCCCTACAATTAGGGGGGAGTGATCCACAGCAGCTCGCTTATTGTGCTAAGTTAGCGGAGCAGAGTGGTTATAGCGAAATTAATCTTAATGTAGGTTGCCCATCAGATCGGGTGCAAAATGGCTTTTTTGGAGCCTGTTTAATG
Organism: Gallibacterium faecale; assembly: GCF_027920745.1. Classification (NCBI taxonomy): domain Bacteria; kingdom Pseudomonadati; phylum Pseudomonadota; class Gammaproteobacteria; order Pasteurellales; family Pasteurellaceae; genus Gallibacterium; species Gallibacterium faecale. The sequence goes on from NZ_JAQIBB010000050.1 coordinate 22,301, forward strand.
GCAAAAGCGGATTTAGTGGCTGAATGTGTTGCAGCAATGCAAGATGTGGTAAAGATTCCAGTTACGGTTAAAACACGGATTGGAATTGATGATTTAGATAGCTATGAATTTTTATGTGAATTTGTTGATAAAGTCGCTGCAACAGGTTGTCAGGATCTGATTGTTCATGCACGCAAGGCGTGGTTATCAGGTTTAAGTCCAAAGGAAAATCGAGAAATTCCTCCTTTAGATTATCCGCGAGTTTATCAGTTAAAACGTGATTTTCCACAATTAAAGATCAGTATTAATGGTGGAATTAAGACGATTGATGAGATTAAGCATCATCTAAAATTTGTAGATGGGGTAATGGTAGGACGTGAAGCTTACCAAAATCCATCATTATTAGGACAAATTGATCAAGCTTTATTTGATTCTGATGCACCTATTGTTAGCCCAATTGAAGCGGTAGAGAAAATGTTTCCTTATGTGGAGCAAGAATTAGCACAAGGGACACCATTAGGGCAAATTACTCGCCATATGTTGGGAGCATTTCAAAATGTAAGAGGAGCAAGACAATGGCGGCGCTATCTTAGTGAAAATGCCCATAAATCAGGAGCTGGAATTGAAGTGTTACAGCGGGCATTAGATTTTGTATGTGAGTAAGAGAATCAGAAAATTCAATTAAATTAATCAATATTTTTGCTCTCGAAATAGAGTAGAATAACGCAGGTTTAAATAACACGATTTTGATGACAAATAAAATAAGGAGAAAACTATGGCAAATCGCCGCGAATTAGCGAATGCAATCCGCTTTTTAAGTATGGATGCAGTACAAAAAGCAAAATCAGGACATCCAGGAGCGCCTATGGGTATGGCGGATATTGCAGAAGTGCTTTGGCGTGATTTTTTATCACATAATCCGGGGAATCCACAATGGGCTAATCGTGACCGTTTTATCTTATCAAATGGCCATGGTTCAATGTTAATTTATAGCCTTTTACATTTAACAGGCTATGACCTTTCAATTGAAGATTTAAAACAATTCCGTCAATTACATTCAAAAACACCGGGACACCCAGAATATGGTTATGCACCAGGTGTGGAAACAACAACAGGTCCATTAGGTCAAGGGATTACCAATGCAGTAGGGATGGCGATTGCAGAAAAAACCTTAGCAGGGCAATTTAACCGTCCAGGTCATGATATTATCGATCACCATACGTATGTTTTCCTTGGTGATGGCTGTTTAATGGAAGGGGTTTCTCATGAAGCGTGCTCATTAGCAGGAACATTAGGGCTAGGTAAATTAATTGCTTTCTATGATGACAATAATATTTCGATTGATGGTCACGTAGATGGTTGGTTTACGGATGATACACAAAAACGTTTTGAAGCGTATGGTTGGCATGTGATTCCTGCGGTGGACGGACATAATTCAGCAGAAATTAAAGCTGCGATTGAAGCCGCGAAAGCGGAAACGAGTAAGCCAAGTTTAATTATTTGTAAGACCATTATTGGTTATGGTTCACCAAATAAATCAAACTCACATGATTGCCACGGTGCGCCATTGGGAGATGAAGAAATTGCGGCAACCCGTAAACATCTGGGTTGGGGCTATGCGCCATTTGAAATTCCTGCAGAGATTTATGCAGAATGGGATGCAAAACAACAAGGTGCGGCTAAAGAGGCAGAATGGAATAAACGTTTTGCGGCGTATCAAGCGGCGTATCCTGAATTAGCGGCAGAGTTATTACGTCGTTTAGCCGGCGAATTACCTGCGAATTGGGCGGCGGAATCAAAGGCATTTATCGAAAAACTACAAGCTAATCCAGCGAGTATTGCCAGCCGTAAAGCATCGCAAAATGCAATTGAAGCGTATGCACATATCTTACCTGAATTTTTAGGCGGTTCAGCAGACTTAGCGGGTTCAAACTTAACCTTATGGTCAGGTTCAAAACCATTACGTGCAAATGTGGTGGATGGTAACTACATCAACTATGGGGTACGTGAATTTGGGATGTCTGCGATTATGAATGGGATTGCTTTACATGGCGGCTTCATTCCTTATGGTGCGACTTTCTTAATGTTTATGGAATATGCGCACAATGCAGTACGTATGGCGGCATTAATGAAACAACGCGTCTTGTTTGTTTACACTCATGACTCTATTGGTTTAGGGGAAGATGGTCCGACTCACCAACCAGTAGAACAAACAGCGGCATTACGTTTAATTCCAAATTTAGAAACCTGGCGTCCATGTGATCAAGTGGAATCAGCGATTGCATGGCAAGTGGCGGTAGAACGTAAAGAAGGTCCAAGTGCATTAATCTTTACTCGCCAAAACTTAGCACAAATGGACAGAACTACAGAACAACTTGCTAACGTAAGACGTGGTGCTTATGTATTGAAAGATTGTGAAGGTACCCCAGAATTGATTCTGATTGCGACTGGTTCAGAAGTGGAGTTAGCAGTAAAAGCGGCAGAGCAATTAACAGCGGAAGGTCATAAAGTTCGCGTGGTGTCTATGCCAAGTACGAATGTCTTTGATAAACAAGATGCGGCATACCAAGAAAGCGTATTACCAAGCAATGTAACTAAACGTGTTGCGATAGAAGCAGGGATTAGTGATTTCTGGTATAAATACGTTGGTTTAGCCGGTCGCGTAGTGGGAATGAATCGCTTTGGTGAGTCTGCGCCAGCAGGTGAGCTATTCAAATTATTTGGCTTTACCGTAGATAATGTTGTCGCAAAAGCGAAAGAAATTCTTTAATTTTATTGTAATCCGTAAAATAGTTATTAATAGAAAAGCTCTCTCTATCCTTGATAGGGAGAGTTTTTTATTATTGAGATAGATTGAAATTAAATCAATACATATAAAATTCCTGTAAAAATAACTATAAGTGATATTTTTAACTTTGGGTGTAACGTGGGCTGTGTTATTATGTATAAAATTGTAAGGTAATTAATTTTTATATTTGTTTTATACTTAATAAAGATAATTCGTATTAATTTCCTATTCTTATTGTTAAATAAAAATTAAGTGTGTAATTGAAATAATCATATTTGTTTATGGAAACCAATAGTTTATTGGGGAGATAATGATGGGAGAAAAAACGATAAATACCAATCTAGATAGAAAGGATCAAATTCACCGAATTCAAAAACGAAATTTAAAGAAAAGAATTGAGATGGCAGAAAAAGGTGATGCTGTAGATGAATTGCAAAAAGATTATCTTCGTGCAAGATTACAAGAATTATCACAATTAATGAATAAGTAATTGTATTTCTTCTTGGTTTTCTTTATTAAGATAAAGTTAAAAGTTTTTATGAAAAGTGAATTTGTTTTTTTACCTATTAAGCTAATTATTTGAGCAAGTTAGATAATTTTCACTTTAGATTAACTATCCTTCAGTAACTCATTCTTACCAAAGTCATCGGATTTTATTCAAAAACTAAAATTTACTCCTCTTCATGTTAGTGAAGAGGAGTAAGTACAAGATATTATTCTACAGTAACCGCTTTCGCTAAGTTTCTTGGTTGGTCAACGTCAGTACCCTTAATAATTGCCACATAATAAGACAATAATTGCATTGGTACCGTGTAGAAAATTGGTGCGATTAACTCATTCACTTTCGGCATAGTGATAATCTTCATATTATCGCTATCTTTAAAGCCCGCTTCCGCATCAGCAAAGACATATAATTGACCGCCACGAGCGCGTACTTCCTCGATATTCGATTTTACTTTTTCCAATAATTCATTATTTGGTGCAACCACAATCACAGGCATATCTGCATCAATTAACGCAAGAGGTCCATGTTTTAATTCACCTGCGGCATAAGCCTCAGCATGAATATAAGAAATCTCTTTTAATTTCAATGCCGCTTCCATTGCGATTGGATAAAATTCACCGCGCCCTAAGAATAACGCATTATGTTTTTCAGCAAAGTCTTCCGCTAATTTTTCAATTTGCTTATCGAAAACAAGCGCTTTTTCAATATCAGTTGGAATACTATTTAACGCATGAACAATTTCACGTTCTTTTTCTGCTGAAATACTGCCGTTTAATTTACCAATCGCCACAACAAGCATTAACATAGAAACTAATTGAGTAGTAAAGGCTTTGGTTGAGGCAACCCCAATTTCCACACCAGCACGAGTCATAAAGGCTAAATCAGATTCACGTACTAAAGATGAACCAGCAACATTACAAATGGTCATTGCTGCCATATAACCTTTTTCTTTCGCTAAACGTAAAGCGGCTAACGTATCTGCGGTTTCACCTGATTGTGATAACGTGAGCAATAAGCTATTTGGACGAGTAACAAATTTACGATAACGGAATTCAGAAGCGATTTCCACATCACAACTTACCCCAGCTAAAGCTTCAAACCAATAACGTGCGACCATACCTGAATTATAAGAAGTACCACAAGCTACGATTTGCACGTGTTTTACATTTTCTAAAATGCTTTTTGCTTTGCTACCAATACTTTCCACAATCACACTATCATGAGCAATACGTCCTTCTAATGTATTGATAATTGCAGTCGGTTGTTCAAAAATTTCTTTTTGCATAAAGTGACGGAATTGTCCTTTATCCGCAGCATCTTGTTCTAAGTTAGATTCAGAAATTGTGCGTTCCACTTGTTCACCAAGACGGTTATAAATCGTAACTTGACGGCGGGTAATTTCAGCAACATCACCTTCTTCTAAGAAACTAAAACGGCGAGTAACGCTTAATAACGCAAGTTGGTCAGAGGCTAAAAAGTTTTCACCTACACCATAACCAATCACTAACGGGCTACCAGAACGTGCTGCAATTAAATGTTCTGGTTGTTGACGGTGCATCACCACCATACCATACGCACCAGTTAATTGTTTAACTGCTTGTTGTACGGCACGTAATAAATCTTGGCAAGATTGGAATTCCCAATGTACTAAATGGGCGATAACTTCGGTATCAGTTTGAGAAACAAATTGATAACCGCGTTGTTGTAATTCCACTTTCAATTCTTGATAGTTTTCGATAATTCCATTATGCACAACAGCAATATCGCCAGACATATGTGGGTGAGCATTGGTTTCTGACGGTTCGCCGTGGGTTGCCCAACGAGTATGTGCAATCCCTGTACCACCGATTAGTGGTTGTTTTTCTACCGCTTCATCTAAGGCTTTTACCTTACCAACGCGACGAACACGTTGTAAATTGTGTTGGTTATCAACGACTGCCACACCAGCAGAGTCATAACCACGATACTCTAAACGATGTAAACCTTGAATTAAGATTTCAGCGACATCACGTTGTGCGACTGCACCAACAATTCCACACATAATTTTTTCCTTCTTTTATCTATAATAAAAAATTAATTATTTTGCAGAAGCGATTAACACTTCCACACCAAGTTTTTCAATTTGTTGTTTAACTTGAGGATCAATCCGATCATCAGTAATCAAATAATGAATTTGTTGCCAAGTGAGTTCTAAATTCGGCATTTTGCGACCAATTTTTTGTGATTCAACCATTACAATCACTTCACGCGAAACCTCCGCCATCACTCGGCTTAAACCAACTAACTCATTAAAAGTTGTGGTACCACGTTGTAAATCGATCCCATCTGCACCAATAAATAGCTGATCAAAATCGTACGAACGTAAAACTTGTTCAGCGACTTTGCCTTGAAACGAATCTGAAGACGAATCCCATGTACCACCGGTCATTAATAACGTAGGTTCATTCTCTAACTGACGTAATTCTGCTGCGACGGTGAGTGAGTTAGTCATCACGACCAACCCTTGCTTTTTATTTAACTGACTGATTAACGCAGTGGTAGTGCTGCCAGTATCAATAATAATCCGATTGTGATCACGGATTTGTGCCGCAGCGAGTTTTGCAATTGCCAGTTTCTGTGGAGAAAGTGCTTCATTTTCTTCCTCTTCAAGAACTTCAGCAGGAATTAAAATCGCTCCACCATAACGGCGGAGTAATAGACCATTTTGTTCTAATGCAGATAAATCCTTACGAATCGTAACTTCTGAGGTTTCAAACTGGGTAACTAACTGTTCTACGGTAACTTCACCTTGTTCTTCTAGGCGTTTTAAGATGGCATGACGGCGTTGTTTGGTGTTTCTTTTATTCATTATGTTTCGATTTTACCTTTTTAAATTTCGGAACGAAATATAGCAAAGATAAAACGAAATTGCAATTATTGGTTCTTTGTATATTTTTATGTCAATGAAGATAATTGGAGATATAAAGTTGAGAATAATTCTTATTGACACAGATATTTCAATACGGTATGTTACATATGATTACTGATAATCACGTTTATTTAATATTGTTTGCGAGGTACTATGAAAAAGTCTCTTTTAGCTGCTAGTCTATTAGCAACTCTAGCAACATCCGCTTTTGCTGCCAATGAAGTTAATGTTTATTCCTACCGCCAACCTTACTTAATTGAACCATTATTAAAAGAATTTGAAGCCCAAAGTGGAGTAAAAGTAAATCTAATCTATGCAGATAAAGGGTTAGTTGAGCGTGTAAAACGTGAAAAAGAGTTAACCCCAGCAGATGTATTATTAACCGTTGATATTAGTCGAGTAATGGAGTTAGTGAACGCAGGTCTTGCAGAACACGTTCATTCTGCGGTATTAGAAAAAAATATTCCAGCACAATATCGTGATAAAAACGATGAGTGGTTTGCTTTAACAACACGTGCGAGAGCAATTTATACTTCAAAAGATCGTGTAGGTAAATTACCAGAAAACTTCACATATTACGATTTAGCTAAACCAGAATTAAAAGGTAAAGTGTGTGTGCGTTCTGGTAAACATGCTTACAATGTTTCATTAGTTGCTTCAATGATTGCTCATGATGGCGAAGCGAAAGCTAAAGAATTTTTAGTAGGCTTAAAAAATAACTTAGCACAAAAACCACAAGGCGGTGACCGCGATCAAGTGAAAGCAATTAAAGAAGGCATTTGTGATTACTCACTCGGTAACAGTTATTACTTCGGTAAGATGTTAGAAGATGATAAACAACGTGCTTGGGCAGAATCTGTTTATATTAATTTCCCTAACCAAACGACTACGGGTACACACGTGAATATTAGTGGTGTTGCAGTAGCGAAATATTCAAAGAATAAAGAAAATGCCTTGAAATTAGTTGAGTTTTTAAGTAGCGATAAAGCACAACATCTCTACGCTGAACTTAATCACGAATATCCAGTAAAACCAGGCGTTGCAGTATCTAAATTAGTTGAATCTTGGGGAACATTCAAAGCAGATACATTACCATTAAATGATATTGCGAAGAATTATGACAAGGCACTAAAACTGATCGATGAAGTTAAATTCGATCTTGAATAATAAGGTTTCATTTTAGCCTCCCAATAGGCGGTTGTTTCGGCAACTGCCTTTTTCTGTTTTTATTTAATTGATATTTATTGCTGTGTTTAAAATCAAAACTACTGCTGTCAATTTCCTTACACTCGCATTGATTGGCTTTTTTGTGATGCCGATTGTGGCAATTTTGTATCAGGCGATTCAAGGTTCATTGGCGAGCTTAACTCATTTATGGCATACCGTATTAACAGATTATTTTATTAATTCGTTGTTATTAGTAACAGGGACGGTGTTGATTAGCTTACTGTTTGCATTGCCTGCGGCTTATTTAGTTTCTCGTTATCAATTCAAGGGGCAATCTGTATTACAGTGGTTACTCTGTTTACCGTTAGCAATCCCTGCGTATCTGTCTGCCTATCTCTATACGGATTTCTTAGACTATCCGGGTGTTGTACAACAATGGCTAAGAGCAATATTTAGTTGGCAGAGTATTCACGATTATTGGTTCCCATCCATTCGGAGTTTAGGGGGAGCCTGCTTTATTCTAGCGTTATCGCTATACCCTTATATTTTTCTATTAAGCCGTTTGGCATTAATGGAACAATCTGAAAATCTGACCCAAAGTGCCAAATTATTAGGTGCGTCCCCGCGTCAAATTTTTTGGCGAGTAACCTTACCTTTATTACGCCCATCTATTGCAGTCGGTTGTGCGTTAGTCGCAATGGAAACATTAGGCGATTTTGGTACCGTTTTTTATTTTGCAATTCCAACCTTAACCACCGCAATTTATGATACTTGGCTAGGTTTTGGTGATTTACAAGCTGCCGCACAAATTGCGATTTCAATGTTATTTCTTATTAGTGTTTTTATTGTGATTGAACGTTATGCAAGGCGTAAACAAAAACATTATCAACGAGGTTGTGAAGCGTTGCATCAATATCAGCCAATTAAAACTTGGTGGGAAAAAGGTTTAGTTGTTTATAGCTGGCTATTAGTGATGTTGGCATTTTTTGTCCCATTATTTCAATTAATTTACTGGGCGTATCATTACTTCTCAGAGGCATGGACAGATAATTTCTTTGTTTATACCAAAAACAGCTTGTTAGTCGCTGTAATTGCTGCGTTAGTGAGTATCCTATTTGCATTATTCTTGCATTTTATACGGCGTTTTTATCAAGCTATTTATGCGAAACAAGGATTACATTTAGCGTCATTAGGTTATGCGGTACCAGGCACTGTATTAGCGATCGGCTTATTAATTCCGCTAACTTTTGCAGATCACCAACTGCACTCTCTTACCGATTGGCTAGGCTTACCCTCATTCGGACTAGTCTTTTCAGGATCAATCTTTGCCCTAATTACTGCTTATGTTATTCGTTTTTCTGCGATGTCAGTCGGTAGTATTGAAACTGCCTTAAATAAAATTCCGCCTTCATTTGAAATGGCAGGAAAAACACTCGGACATTCTAATTTATCTGTATGGCGTAAGATCCATTTTCCATTATTACGTAAAGGGATATTAACCGCTTTATTATTGGTGTTTATTGAGAGTATGAAAGAGTTAAATGCTTCATTACTATTACGCCCCTTTAACTTTGATACGCTTGCAACCCACGTTTTTACCTATACTTCAGATGAACAATTAGAGCGTGCCGCATTACCAGCGATTGTATTAATTATTGTTGGCTTAATTCCTGTAATTATGCTGACCCGTTCATTATTAGCAACGAGAATTAAAGAATAAGATGAGTACATTATCAATTAGCCAATTAACTTGTGGATATCACGGACAAACTATATTGCAAGATCTTAGCTTTACCTTAGAACAAAATGATATTGTGTGTTTATTAGGGGCAAGCGGTTGTGGCAAGACAACCTTATTAAAAGCAATCGCGGGTATTTTACCGATTACCGCAGGTACGATTAAATTAGCCAACCAAGAGTTATCAACTACGCCACTAGAACAACGACAAATCGGGTTAATTTTCCAAGATTATGCGCTTTTCCCACATCTAACTGTGGCGGAGAATATTACCTTTGGCTTACAAAAACAAAGTCGCCAACAGCAACAAGCGATACTAGCCAAAATGACGGCATTAGTCCGATTACAAGGGTTAGAGCAACGTTATCCACATCAATTATCAGGCGGACAACAACAACGTGTGGCAATCGCTCGCGCTTTAGCTTGTGAGCCTAAGTTATTACTGCTTGATGAGCCATTTTCAAATATTGATAGCCAAGTGCGTTATCAGCTTATCGAAGAAATTCGAGCAATTCTTAAACAACAAAACGTGCCAGCAATTTTTGTTACCCATAGCAAGGAAGAGGCATTTGTCTTTGCCGATAAATTAGCTTTAATGGATAAAGGAAAAATCGTGCAATTTGGTGATGCCTTAACCTTATATCAACAACCTAATTCACATTTTGTAGCTGAATTTTTAGGTAAGGTGAATTATCTACCTTGTCAAATTCAGCAACCGCAATTAGATTCAGCGTTTGGCTTAATGCCACTAACCACAGCGAGTTATGCTGATGGCTCGTTGATTCAGGATAACTGCAACGCCTATTTGTTATTACGTCCAGAAGAAATTGTGATGCAAGGCGATATGACTAAATCAGTTATTGCTGATCAACAAAGGGGAAGTGCAGTAGCAACCGTGAAACAAGTGAGCTTTTTAGGAGGATATTACCGCTATCAAGTGGAACTGAAAAATACCTTATATCCCGCAATCTTAGTAATTCAAGCTCAACAATATTTTGCAGTAGGCAGTGATGTGGTATTAAGTTTTAATTCACCAAGGCAGGTATTATTTGCTACTGATGGTATGGAAAAATAATTTTTCAGATTGTTAATACATCTCAAATTTAATAAGTATTTAGTGGGTTTTCTCTCACACATTGTCTGAATGTAGATAGATTCTGTCATCCAATTAAAAAAAGCCGAATGAGTTACTCATTCGGCTTTTGAGCATTAATTAAAGGTTAGTGCTTATCTCCATTGATAGCCAACACCTGCATTCATACCCATTTTACCTTGGCTGTTTGAGGTTCCGCTAACTTTGAAGATAACTTTACCGTTATCAGATGCTTTAGAAAGACCAATTGCGATAGCGTTTTCACCACCATAATAACCACTTGCTACAGATACCATATTGTAACCAGGTTGATTTGCTTGTGGTAAACCAGCTGCAGCCATAGCGCTAGCAGTACCAGCATTTGAATCACGGCTAACTTGGCTAATTCTACGATCTAAGTAGTTAGCGGTTGCATTGAGTTGACGCACATTTACTGCATCAGTTGGTGCAACACCATCTGCCACGCCGCGGATACGAGTAGGTGTATTTTCACTACCCACTGCAAGAACGTTAGTACCATCTTGATCTTCACCAGCAACCATCGAAACTTTGCTTCCTAAGGTAATTAAATGTAGAAGATCAGACTTGATCTGACAAATCATTATAAAAATGAGAGTTTCCCGTTTAGAATATGAGTGTCTAAAATTCAATCTAAACAAAAAAGGAAACTCTCATGTTTTATTCTAACAATCCTCTCATTAAACACAAGACTGGTTTACTTAATTTAGCGGAAGAACTTGGAAACATATCTCAAGCTTGCAAAACGATGGGAATGAGCCGGGATACGTTCTATCGTTATCAACAAGCTGTAGAACAAGGTGGTGTTGATGCATTACTGAATCAAACTCGTCGAGTACCGAACATCAAAAATCGAGTAGATGAAAAAGTTGAGCAAGCAGTCGTAAAATTTGCTCTTGATTTCCCCGCGTATGGACAGGTTCGTGTGAGCAATGAACTTCGTAAGCAAGGTATTTTTGTATCTGCTGGTGGTGTTCGTTCTATTTGGCTACGCCATAATCTTGCTAACTTTAAACAGCGTTTAAATGCTCTCGAAAAAGAAGTTGCTGAAAAAGGTATTATCTTGAGTGAAAGCCAAGTTCAAGCTTTAGAACGTAAAAAAGACGATGATATTGCATGTGGTGAAATTGAGACGGCTCACCCTGGCTATTTAGGCTCACAAGATACTTTTTATGTAGGCAATTTAAAAGGCGTGGGACGTATTTATCAGCAAACGTTTGTTGATACTTATAGCAAGGTTGCTTTTGCGAAGCTCTACACGATGAAAACAGCAATTGCTGCTGCGGATATGTTAAATGATAAAGTGTTACCGTTCTTTGTGTCACAAGGTTTACCAATGTTGCGAATTTTAACGGATAGGGGAAGCGAGTATTGTGGCAAGGTCGAAAATCATGATTACGAGCTGTACTTAGTGATTAATGATATTGAGCATACAAAAACTAAAGTAAAACACCCACAGACAAATGGCATCTGTGAGCGTTTTCATAAGACTATCTTGCAAGAGTTTTATCAAGTGGCTTTTAGAAAGCACATTTATACAGATTTAGCTCAACTGCAAGCTGATTTAGATGAATGGTTAGTGTATTATAATCTTCATCGAACTCATCAAGGCAAAATGTGCTGTGGTAGAACACCAATGGAAACATTACTTGATGGAAAATGTATTTGGGCGGAAAAGAATTTAAGCTCAAATTAATCTGACAGGCGCTGTAATTTTAAACGGGGACTGTCAGATTAGGTTTGATCTTCTACAACTTATCAAAAAAGCAGAGTAGACACTATTAAAAGCAAAGAAATTTGAATATCTAGGAACTAAAGAAAGTGAGGTTTTGCCTCCCCCCCCCCCCATCTCTATATTTTGTTCAGACTTTGCTTTGCCATGACTTTTGGTTAATTCAGAAACGGCAACAAATATGCCACGGGTTTTATCAAAAATAACTCTAAAGATGTGATTCATAAATATGCCCTATACTATTGTCATTAACGAAATGATTAATTTAATTAAATTGTGAAGATGGTTAACTATTGTCGACTGATATCTAAACTAAAGGGCGCGAATTATAACAGCTGTATAAATTTATGTAAATGCTTTGGGGAGGAGGATTTTGTAAATTATTCAGTCTTAGTTTTATATAAAATAAAATCCATATTTTGCTTGATATTTTAATTGTTTGTTGTTTTTGTATACCGTTAAAGAATAAGAAAATTAATTACTATATGTTGCATTGTTTTGTTGTATCTATCTGATTTATAAAAATAAATTTATTTTAACAGGTTGTTTCTATTATTTTAATAGCGAATATTTTAATAGTGGAGGCTAAGGGGGGGGGGTAGAAAGATATTTTTGTTATAAAAATCATCAAAAGTAATTAAAAAATATCAGCATAAAAGTAATTTATTTTTAATTTTTAGTTGTTTTTATGTTATAAATTTGTGATTTATTTTTACTTTCGAATTGTGGGTTTTATAACTATTGTAAATTAATTTGTTGTGTGATTTTTGTAATTTTTGATGATGACAAAAAATAACTCTAAAGTAATAGATTGAATTAAACATTCTGTATTCACATTTTTCTATGATTATTAGGCACGAAAGACAAAATACACACAGCCTAATAAACAGCAGCCTGCCCAAAGGTAATCAAGTTTAAACGGTTGTTTAAAGAACCAAATAAGAAAAGGAACAAATACAATCAGGGTAATGACTTCTTGAGTGATTTTAAGTTGTCCAAAGGAAAAACCTTGTGCAGCGAGGAAGCGAGTTGCGGGAATCATAAAGCTATATTCTAACAAAGCGATTAACCAGCCAAATACTATTGCTTGCCACATCGGTGCATTGTGTAGAAATTTTAAGTGGCTATACCAGGCTAGGGTCATAAAGCAGTTAGAAATGACTAATAAAATGAGAGGGAAGATATAGGCGAACATCTTGGTTATCTCCTGAGGATATTTGTAAGAATATTGTTTTTAATTTTAATATAGTTTTTCTCTAGTTTGTATTTAGGTTTTGTTCTAAATTTAGGTTTCGCCCTAAAGGGCGACTTCATTTTATTCGCAAGCAAGCTTGCTCACCCTAATGAGCTGTTGTAAGCAATGTTATAAAAGCGATTGCTTTTCAGATTGTGGCCAAACTTAAAATTAATCACGAATCTGCATAAATGCTTAGTGGGT
>NZ_JAQIBB010000051.1:0-34888 GCF_027920745.1 Gallibacterium faecale
TATAATCAAGGATTACCGCCAATTTTAGCGAAAAAAACCTATCAAGGACTGCTAATTTAGTGGATCACTACAAAAATAAGAACACCGCGCAATGTGGCGGTGTTCATTCTAAAAAGATTGAGTTGATTATTGTGCCATTTTCTTCGCAGTATGAAGAAAACCTGTTGCTGATGTATAAATTTCAGCTTTTCCTTGTGCTGCAAGGATCAAGTCAACGATTTCACGGAAAGCACCTTTTCCGCCCTGAGCTTGCGTAACATAATCGACTTTCGCTTTAATATATGCTTGTGCTTCGGCAACTGTTGCAGTCACCCCACAAACCGCAAATGCAGGTAAATCTACACTATCATCACCGATATATAACACTTCTTCTGGCGTTACGCCTGCTTGTTCAATTAAAGATAAACAAGCACTCTCTTTTTCTAATTTACCAAGTAAAAATAGTGAAATACCTAAATCTTCAATCCGTTTACGTAACACTAATGAATCTCGTCCAGAAAGTACGGCTACTTGCACGCCACTCTCTAATAACATTCTTGTTCCTAAACCATCACGTGCATTAAAGACTTTAAAAGCTTCGCCATTTTCACCATAATACAATGAGCCATCGGTCAGTACACCATCAACATCGGTAATGACTAATTTAATCTTCGCTAATTTATCCTGCATATTCTATTTTCCTCTTAATATTTAACTTGAAAATTCATATAGGCCAACCACTTGTTCCTGATCATCAACCACAACCAATGAATGAATTTTAAGTTGTCGCATATAATCTTCCGCTTGATCAAGATAGCTATTCTGATTAATCGTTTTTGGATGCGTCGTCATAAAATCACAAGCTTGTTTCTGTAATACAGCTTCACCATAACGGCTCATCGCACGACGAATATCACCATCGGTAATAATGCCTTGTAATTTTCCTTGTTCCATAATGATAGCAACGCCCATTCTTCCTTCATTCATTACAGTTAAACAATCAAGGAAAGGCGTGTTAGCAGCAGCAAGAGGCAATTTTGTTTGCATCTTATCCCGCACTTTACATAATAAGCGGCGTCCCAAACTACCACCTGGATGAAATTTAGCAAAATCTTCTGCTTGGAAATTACGTGCTTTAATTAAAGATACCGCTAACGCATCACCTAAAGCCATCGTAACTAATACTGACGTGGTTGGTGCTAAATTGTTAGGACAAACCTCTCGTTCAACACTAATATCCATCACATAATCTGCGTGTTTAGCTAAGGTTGAATTAAGATTCCCTGTCATTGCAATAATTTTATTACCAAAATTTTTGAGACTTGGAATCAACTTATTCACATCATCTGTTTCGCCACTATACGAAATCAATAATACGATATCGATTGGTTTTAACATTCCTAAGTCGCCATGAAAGGCTTCTGTTGGATGTAAAAAGAAACTTGGTGTTCCTGTTGAAGAAAAGGTCGCTACCATCTTTTTACCAACTAAACCAGATTTACCAATCCCACCAATCACTAAGCGACCTTCACAATGTAAAATCAATTCAACAATTTCAGCAAAATTTGCTGGTAATTGCTGTTGTAAACGCCCTAATGCTTGTTGTTCTACGGCCAACGTTTCTTTTGCAATTTGTAGATAATCCATACGATATCCTTTACTCTGATTTTTCAAACAGGCTGTATTCTAATCATTAACGCTTAGAATTGCTAATTAAAAAGTTTCTACTATATTCTCGCGTAAAAATCCGTTATACTGCGCGCCGAGTTAGCCAGACAATCGCTGGTTTATTGAAGCCCTCAACCGTGTAAACGACCTAGGGGACAAGTAAACGAGAGGAAAGTCCGAGCTACACAGGGCAGAGTGCCGGATAACGTCCGGGAGGCGTAAGCCTACGACCAGTGCAACAGAGAGCAAACCGCCGATGGCTCATTGAGATCAGGTAAGGGTGAAAGGGTGCGGTAAGAGCGCACCGCATGACTGGTAACAGTTCATGGCACGGTAAACTCCACTCGTAGCAAGACCAAATAGGAATCCAATGTGTGGCCCGCACAGGATTCGGGTAGGTTGCTTGAGCATTTGTGTAAACAAATGCCTAGATGAATGATTGTCCACGACAGAACTCGGCTTATCGGCTAACTCGTTTTATTTCACTTCAATCTCATTTTCTTATCAATCTTGAATAAAATTCATACTTATCGCTGTTAAAACCAACAAATAAACGCTAAAATTTATATCTACATCACAAAAAAACGGTCTATACCAAGATCTTTCGCTATTTTGCTTTATCATACTTACCCGCTTTCATTTTAAGGAGTAATTTATGACAGCACATAAACGGATTAAAGCAATTCAAACTGAATTGGCGCAAGGGGAAAATCAAAATTTAGCAAATGCGCTCTATCAACTCTTAGCACAACAGCATTTCGCTGGAAAGCTCTCTGCTCAACAAGTAAATTCATTATGTAAAACCTTTCATTTCAGTGTAAATGAACTCGCACTCCAACTTCTCCCTGTTGCAGCTTGTTATGCAACTACTCCTGTTTCTGGATTTAATGTTGGTGCAATTGCCCATGGTTTAAGTGGTGCATTCTACTTTGGCGCAAATCAAGAGTTTTGCGATGTTGCTATGCAACAAACCATTCATGCTGAGCAAAGCGCCATTTCCCATGCTTGGATGATGAATGAAGCGGCAATTAGTGCTGTTACAGTCAATTACACTCCTTGTGGACACTGCCGTCAGTTTATGAATGAATTAAATAGTGCAGAACAACTCTATATTCATTTACCTCACGCACAAAATAACCGCTTACATCAATACTTACCTGATGCTTTTGGTCCTAAAGATCTTGATATTCGGGAATGTTTATTTGATCCACATAATAATAAATTACAAATTGATACAAATGATGCTCTAGCACAACAAGCTTTACTTGCGGCAAATCGCTCACACGCCCCTTATAGCCAGGCTTATTGTGGTGTGGCTGTTTTATTAGAAGATGACAGTGTATTTGCTGGTCGTTATGCAGAAAATGCTGCGTTTAATCCAAGTTTACCCGCATTACAAGTAGCGTTAAATGTTGTCCGCTTGTCAGGTTATCAAGATCAGGATGTGCTTAAAGTAGCCATGGTAGAAGCCCCAACCAAAATGCAACAAAAAACAATGGCAGAACAATTACTGCAAGCACTTAATCCAAAAATAGAATTGCAGTATTATGTCGCTAAAACTAGCCATTAACTTTAATATTTTTAGATATTTTTGCGGTAATTAACATTTAGGTTTCGCCCTCAAGGGCGACCTCCTATTTTCCTTACCCTCACCATCTTTCGAAACGAAACTTAAAAGTTTTTCCTCTAGCATATTGTAAATAATTACAACTGAAATAAGCTTTTTTAGTAATTTTCCCTAGATTCACACTTTTTCCAAAATAAATTTTGTGAGCTAAATCTCATTTTTTTATTTTATCCTCAAAAATTTTTATAAACTTTATCAAAAAATGTTATCTTTTATAGGTGATTTCTCACTCTACAACAAGGTTCATTATGAAAACTCTAGGTCAATTTATTGTTGAAAAACAAGCCGAATATCCTAATGCTAAAGGTGAGCTTAGTGGTATTCTTTCTTCTATCCGTTTAGTTGCAAAAATCATCCATCGTGACATTAACAAAGCTGGTTTAAACAACGATATTATCGGAAATTCAGGAATCCAAAATGTGCAAGGTGAAGCACAAATGAAATTAGATGCGTTTGCACACGAAAAAATGAAAGCCGCATTAATTTCTCGTGATGAAGTTGCAGGTTTCGGTTCGGAAGAAGAAGAAAACTTTATTGCATTTAATACCGAACGTGGTCGTAACGCCAAATATATTATTCTTACAGATCCATTAGATGGTTCATCTAATATTGATGTCAACGTAGCCGTAGGTACTATTTTCTCTATCTACCGTCGTATTTCACCAATTGGTCAACCTGTGACAATGGAAGACTTTTTACAACCAGGTAATCGTCAAGTTGCTGCAGGTTATATCGTTTATGGATCTTCTACTATGCTCGTTTATACGACCGGTAATGGGGTAAATGGTTTTACATATGATCCATCCTTAGGCGTATTCATTCTTTCACATGAAAATATCAGAATTCCTCAAGATGGTTCTTGCTACTCTATTAATGAAGGTCACTATCTAAAATTCCCAATGGGTGTCAAAAAATACATTAAATATTGCCAAGAAGAAGATAATGCAACCAAACGCCCATACACTTCTCGCTATATTGGTTCATTAGTTTCTGACTTCCACCGTAATATGCTTAAAGGTGGGATCTATATTTATCCAACAACAACCCGTTATCCAAATGGTAAATTACGTTTATTATACGAAGGTAACCCAATGGCATTCCTTGCTGAACAAGCTGGTGGTTTAGCGACAGATGGTTATAGACGTATTTTAGATATTCAACCAACAGAGCTACACCAACGCACTCCGCTCTTTATTGGTTCAAAAAATATGGTGGAAAAAGCTCACGAATTTATGACTGAATTTAAAGAGTAATCTTTGATAAAAATATCGCCCTGCTTAGCAGGGCGATTTCAGAGCGCTAACAAATCTACAATTAATCACAAATCTTAATAAATGTCTCATGGGTTCCCTCTCATACTTGCCCGAATGCAAATAAGATTTTCAGGCAAAAAAAGTGATCATTTTTCGAACGGAGTGAGAAAAATCTCTGTTTTTTGCCGCCCGGAAAATCTTATTGGAATGAGGAGTAGCAAGTGTGCGAGGGCGTATTTTCTTTTGCCTCCTTTTCGTTATACGAGTAAAGAAAAGGAGGTCGCCCTTTAGGGCGAAACCTAAATGCTAGTTAAAAGAAAAATATCTAAAAAATATAAATAGACTTTATCATCAAACTGTATTGCACTGCTAAGTAGAGATTATTTAATACAAACTTTCCTCACCTTCAGGTCGCGTTTTAAAACGACGATGTAGCCACATATATAGCGAAGGATCTTTACGAATTTCCATCTCAATCGCTTGATTAACACGTGTTGCTATTTGTTCCTCATTTTCACAATCTTGTAGATCGATTGGTGTAGAAATGGATACAGTATAACCAGAATGATCGTGATGACGTAACGGTGCAAATGGGATAACTAAACTCTCTGGACTTGCTTTAGTCAAAAATGCAGTGCCTGTCGTTGTTGCGGCTTTTTCTACGGCAAAAAATGGTACAAACACAGCACTCTTGCGCCCATAATCATGATCTGGAGCATACCAGATAGTTTCCCCTTGTTTTAATGCTCGAATCATACCTCGCAAATTATGGCGATCCAGCATATCCTTATTAGAACGTAATCGTCCCTTAGTCTGAATCCAATCAAATAATGGGTTATCATTAGGACGATAAACACCAACACCTTGATGATGAATCCCTATAATTCTTGCCCCTAATTCCAAAGTTAAAAAATGAATACCAATTAGAATAATCCCTTTTTTCGGTGCAGTTGTCAGATATTCCAGCCCTTCCACTTTCGACCATTTTTTAATCCGACGATCCGACCAAAACCACGCCATCCCTGTTTCAATAATTGCCATACCGATAGCATCAATATTTTTTTGTAATAAGTTTTCTTTCTCAGCTTCCGTATATTCAGGAAAACAAAGTTCAATATTACGGCGAGCAATCGCTAAACGGCGCTGGCCAAATTTAAATTTGACAAATAAGCGTCCCAGACCATGACCAATTTTGACTAGCCAACGATAAGGCAACAAGAGTAGCGCACGAAAAATGAGTAAACCTAACCAAAGTAACCAATATTTTGGCAATAAAAAGGAGAGCTTAAACGTTGGTAATTGTTTATTTTTCATTGATTACAACAGATAAATAATGAACAAAATGGCATTATTTTAGCGGAAAGCCAGAGAAATAGCATTAATCTTGGGGTGAGTATGGTAAAATCTGGCGCAAAATTTTCATTGGAGAAGCAAGATGATCGAATATTCAACTCAATTTACTCGAGCTAAAGTTTTAGTTTTAGGGGATGTTATGCTGGATCGTTACTGGTTTGGTGCCACTAATCGTATTTCCCCTGAAGCCCCAGTACCTGTCGTGAAAGTACAACAAAATGAAGAACGCGCTGGCGGTGCCGCTAACGTTGCAATGAATATTGCCAGCTTAAATGTGCCGATTAAATTATTAGGTATGATTGGGCAAGATGAAACTGGGCAAGCATTACAAAATCTATTAGCAAAAGATAAAATTGAGTGTGATTTTGTTGCCTTATCTTCTCATCCTACTATTACTAAATTACGTATTTTGTCACGTCATCAACAATTATTACGTTTAGATTTTGAAGAAAATTTTCATCATGTTGACTCTACTGAGTTGCTACAAAAACTTACACAGCATATTTCTCAATACGGTGCATTAGTCCTGTCTGATTATGGTAAAGGTACCTTGGCTGAAGTACAAAAAATGATCCAAATTGCACGTCAAGCTAATGTTCCAGTCTTAATTGATCCGAAAGGTACTGATTTTGAACGCTACCGTGGTGCGACTTTACTCACGCCGAATATGTCGGAGTTTGAAGCCGTAGTTGGTGTATGCCACAGTGAAGAAGAGATTGTGAATAAAGGACTAGCTTTAATTAAACAGCTTGATCTCAATGCGTTATTAGTTACTCGTTCTGAAAAAGGAATGACATTAATTCGTCCTGACCAGCCAGCATTCCATTTACCAACACAAGCGCAAGAAGTCTTTGATGTAACCGGGGCTGGTGATACTGTGATTAGCGTATTAGCCACTGCCATTGCTGATGGACAAAGCCTTGAAGAAGCTTGTTACCTTTCAAATGTTGCAGCAGGTATTGTTGTCGGTAAGTTAGGTACTTCTACTGTATCAGAAGTGGAATTAGAGAATGCTATTCATCGCCGTACAGAACATGGTTTCGGTATTATGACCGAACAAGAATTAAAACAGGCTGTTGCTAAGGCAAAAGCACGTGGTGAAAAAATTGTGATGACTAACGGTTGCTTTGATATTTTGCACCCTGGTCATGTTTCTTATTTAGCTAATGCAAGAAAACTTGGCGATCGTTTAATTGTTGCAGTGAATTCTGATGCTTCCATTAAGCGATTAAAAGGCGATCAACGTCCAATTAATGATTTAGCAACGAGGATGTCTGTATTAGCAGGTTTAGCCTCAGTTGACTGGTTAGTTGCATTTGAAGAAGAAACACCGCAACGTTTAATTGGCGAAATTTTACCTGATTTATTGGTCAAAGGTGGTGATTATAAACCTGAAGAAATTGCAGGCAGTAAAGAAGTTTGGGCAAATGGTGGTGATGTCAAAGTACTTAACTTTGAAAATGGCTACTCTACCAGTAATATGATCAAAAAAATCCAATCTTTAAAATAACTTATTGAGGTGTTATGAAGTTTATTTCATTTAATATTAATGGGTTGCGAGCAAGACCACATCAGCTTCATCAATTAATCGAACAATACCAACCTGATGTACTTGGTTTACAAGAGATTAAAGTCGCGGACGAAGCTTTTCCTCATGAAATCGTTGCTGATCTGGGTTACCACGTTTTCTATCACGGACAAAAAAGCCATTATGGTGTAGCATTATTGACCAAACAAGAGCCTATTGCGGTACATAAGGGCTTCCCTACTGATGAGGCTGATGCTCAACGCCGCATTATTATGGCTGATTTAGCGACTCCTTTTGGGCAATTAACTGTGATCAATGGTTATTTCCCACAAGGTGAAAATCGTGATCATGAAATAAAATTTCCAGCTAAACAGAAATTCTATCAAGATTTACACCATTATTTATTAAATGAACACAATCCAGATAATCCGATTGTCATTATGGGAGATATGAATATTAGTCCAACTGATTTAGATATTGGTATTGGTGAAGAAAATCGTAAACGTTGGCTACGAACTGGGAAATGTTCCTTTTTACCAGAAGAACGCGAATGGTTAGAAAAGCTATATCAATATGGTCTAGTAGATACATTCCGTGCTTTACATCCAACTGTAAATGATAAATTCTCGTGGTTTGATTATCGTTCTAAAGGATTTGATGATAATCGTGGTTTACGTATCGATTTGATCTTAGCAAGTCAGACATTAGCTGAACGTTGTACTGCTGCAGGAATTGCTTTAGATATTCGTGCAATGGAAAAACCATCTGACCACGCACCAATTTGGTCTGTATTTGAGTAATAGTAAAATGCATAGCTGGAAAGCTATGCATTTCAGTTTGCTGACAAAGTCCATTTAATGTTATGTTTTTCAGATATTTTATCGCGCTATACACCTATCTTTCTCTAAACACCTAACTCCCAAATCTTTTTTGCCATTGCTTTGGGCTAATCTGATGCTTATTTTTAAAATGTTGCCTAAATGCCGTCGCTGAATGAAAGCCAACTTTCTCTGCAATCGTTTCTATACTCAACGTTGTGCTTTCTAATAATTCTCTGCCACGTTGTAAGCGCGCTTCAATTAACCATTGATTAAAAGCCATTCCTGTTGTTTTACGAAAATGTCGAGTAAAAGTACTACGGCTCATCATTAACCGAGTTGCCAAACTATCTAAAGTATAAGTATCAGCTAAATTTTCATAAATCGAAGATAAAAGTTGATTAATATTTTCACTGATAGTTTTTCTTGCAACTGGTTGTTCAATAAATTGTGCTTGTCCACCTTCTCTATGTGGTGGAATGACTAACAATCTTGCTAATTTATTGGCAATTTTTACACCATAATATTGGCGAACAATCGCCAAACAACAATCTAATCCCGCTGCCGTACCAGCAGAAGTCATTACTCGATCTTGTTCAACATAAATCGAATTAATATCTAAATCAACTTGAGGGAAACGCTGTTTAAAATCCTCTGTAGCCAACCAGTGTGTTGTTGCCTTTTTGCCATTTAATATCCCTGCATATGCCAAAGGATAAGCACCATAACAAAGCCCTACTACCATTGCGCCACGTTGATATGCTTGTTGTAATGCATGTTGTAGTGATATAGACGGAGGTTGCTCAAGACTATGCCAGCCAGATACTACAATAATATCCGCGTGTGCTAAAAAATCTAAATTATCCTCAGCCTTAACAGTAATCGTATTAGCAATATCCGTTACTATTTTATCCTCTGCAATTACTTTTACCTGGAATAAAACTCTTTCATCTATTACTGCTGAAAATACTGTATAAGGAATTGAAAAATGAAAAGGACTTAGTTCTGGATAAAGGATTAGTGCAACTGTTGGAATCATACCATCACCATTAAAATAAATTGACCCAATTCTTTCTATTTTTGAATAGTAAGTCAATATTTTTGTTTTCTCCTCCCTAAGATAATAAGTATGTCACCGAACAATGGTGATTATTCTATTTAACAATCTAACAATCAAAAAGGAAGATACATAATGAAATATCGTTTATTTGGTTTATTTTTTACTGCTATTTTGTCTATTTCTACGGCTTTTGCACAAATTGATTATCAGCACATCCGTAATGCTACAGCAAAAATTCAATTTTCTGGTACTACCTTTCTTGTTGATCCCTATTTGGCACCAAAAGCAAGCTACCCTGGTTTTGACGGTACAGTTCATAGTGAAAAACGCAATCCATTAATTGATATGTCATTTTCTATTCCTGAAGTTCTAAAAGGGGTGGATGCGGTTATTGTTACCCATACCCACGCAGATCACTGGGATGAAGTAGCACAAAAGCAAATTCCAAAGGATCTCCCAATTTTTGTACAAAATGCAGGAGATGCCTCCATTATCCGTTCACAAGGATTTAAAGATGTGCGTGTGATCGGTCAGAATACAGAATTTAATCAAATTAAATTAAGTAAAATTTCAGGACAGCATGGTACTAACGCAATGTATGCTAATCCTAAATTAGCTGAACCATTAGGAGATGCAATGGGTGTAATTTTAGATTTTTATAGCTGTTGATACAATTTCAATGCATAAGCATCAGACATTCCCGCAATATAATCACAAATTACCCGCTTTTGTTGCTGCGATTCCGCTTGTTGCCAACGTTTTACCGTATTAGGCGGTAATAAACGAGTTGGATCAGTCAGGAAAATTTGGAACATCTCAGTTAAGATACGTTGCCCTTGGAACTCAATACGTTGTGTTTTTACTGCTTTAATCACATATCGGCTAACGAACTGCTTAAAAATATTCAATACTGCAACCGTTTCTTCTGGCAATTCAGCGTTATAACGTAATAAAGGTTCGCTAAATGCTGGATTTTCGCACCAACGAATATGTGTAATAAAATAGTTCACTAACGAGCCAATTGCATTTTTACGTAAATAATGTTGATCAGAAAAGAGAGACTCCGTTAAAGCGATAATATGTTCACTAATCCATTCTGCATCACAAGCGATTAATTTTTCTAAGGTTTCTTGCCATTGATCACGATGTACCAAACCTACTACAATCGCATCTTCAAAATCATGTACCGCATAAGCAATATCATCTGCCAATTCCATAATGCTGCAATCCAATGATTTATATCTGCTTTTCAGTGTATCTTGCGCTTCTTGGCGTTCGGGTAAAGCTGTAAATAATGTTCGATCCGCTTCACTGAGTGGTGCTAACACCCAATTAAATGCAGCAATATCATCACGAAAAATGCCTTTTCCTGGTCGCCAATTTTCCATTTTGACATAACGAGGATCAACACTGCGTGGCAAATCTAGAGATTCATATTGTGGTGACGCCATATCCAAAATGACAGGATATTTCATGATCCCAAGTAATGTCCGGCGGGTTAAATTCATTCCCCAATGCTGGGTATAAGGTTCTAATTTGGTTAAAATCCGAAATGAATGCCCATTACCTTCAAACCCACCACTATCACTCATCATATAATTTAAAGCCACTTCACCGCCATGCCCAAAGGGTGGATGTCCGATATCATGTGCTAAACATAAACTTTCAATTAAGCTGCCTTTTGGTAGAAGTGGTGATAATGCTTTTTTTAAAGTCAGTAACTCTTGTTTTGTTTGCTGCTGTAAATGAGCAAATGCGGAATCTAAACGGAGTTGTGCAGTTAAACTGCTCCCGATTTGGGCGACTTCTAATGAATGCGTTAAGCGAGTACGGTAAAAATCATTCTCGCCAATAGAATGAATCTGCTTCTTAGCTTGTAAACAGCGAAAGGCTGCAGAGTGTAATATTCGACCGCGATCACGTTGATAAGGAGAACGATGATCATGTTCACGAGCAGGATCCGCCTGCTGACGTTCTGTCCAATATTTCGCAATTTCAAACACTGCTGCCTCCTTAGCTAATTAATTGGATATTCACCAATCTCTACCGGGAAATTATAGAGTTTATTCCGTCTTAATACCTGTACCGTCACGATAGTACTAGGCTTCATTTCTGCTACCATATTCACCATTTGACTTGGTGACGCTACGACAACATCACCAAATTTCACAATCACATCACCAATCTGAATACCAGCTCGCGCAGCTGGTCCATTTTGACTTAGGTTAGTAACGAGTACCCCTTTTTGTGAATTATCTTCAATTGGTCCACTCGCAAAAATGCGGCTTTCAATTCCAAAGAAACCACGAATAACTCGTCCATCTTTAATAATTTTATTCATCACTTCATTTGCTAATTTAATCGGAATAGCAAAGCCTAACCCTTCTGCCACAACTTCATTATCTGCACGTCCGATACTTAAAGTATTAATGCCAATTAGCTCACCAAGAGAGTTAATTAATGCCCCACCTGAATTTCCTTGATTAATCGACGCATCTGTTTGAATAAAATTTTGCTGCTTAAATTCGCTGATGGTATTTCGTCCAGTAGCACTAATAATGCCCTGTGATACACTTTGTCCTAAGTTATAAGGGTTACCAATCGCTAATGCGACATCTCCCACATTGACCACACGCGCTGGATTTTGTGGAATAGTTGGTAAATTATTCGCATTAATTTTTAATACTGCTAAATCCGTCACCCAATCACTACCAATGATATTCGCTTGATAAATATTGCCATTTTGCAACGCAACAATAATTTGGTCAGCATTTTGAATAACGTGTTTATTAGTAACGATATAACCATCGCTACGCATAATCACACCTGAACCCAGATTATTCACATCAAAATTATTACTATTTGACTCTTGCAAAGAGCGCGTATAAACATTGACTACTGCAGGCGCAGCAATTCTCACTGCTTCACTATAAGAGGCGACTTGTGGTTTAAAAAACTGCGCTAAAATATTATTTTGACTTGTGCCTGATAACACTAACACAATCAGCATTGCAGCTGCTAAGCCAATAATAATTGATTGTAATAATTTTTTAATCATTTCAATGCCTTAGTAAACAGATTGACAGTTTAGACAATATAAATATTGTCCTTTTGGATCAGTAAATTGGGTTAAGACACCTAACTGCTCTCGTAATTGACGCAACTGTGGAATATTATTTAAACCCAATACTTGCGATAAAATTTGAGTCGTGAAATGCGATTGTTTACCTGATAACAACGATAAAAGACCTGAATTATCTTGATCAGTTAACCAAATATAACCAACATCTTTTTCACTGAGTTTTTTATCTTTCGCTAGGATTTTCTCTGCTGCTACTGCCATTGCACGATTAAAGTCACCTAACTCATCAACCAATTTATGTTTTAGGGCATCTTCGCCTAACCAAACACGCCCTTGGGCAATTTTATCTACTGCGCTTTTATCTAGCTTCCGTCCTTTAGCCACTAAACTGAGGAATTGATCATATCCATGTTCAATAGAAAGTTGGATAACATCAGCATACTCTTTACTTAATTCAGTTAGCATTGACATTTTAGCCAATGGTGAGGTTTCAACTCCGTCACTATGAATTCCTAAATTTTGTAAGCTTTTTTCTAAGGTAACAAATGCAGCAAAAATCCCAATAGAGCCAGTGATCGTATTATTATCCGCCACAATATAATCTGCGGTACTAGAAATCCAATAACCACCTGATGCAGCCATACCACCCATAGAAACAATCACAGGTTTCCCTAAGCTTTGTAAATGCTCTATTTCTTCACGAATAATCTCAGAAGCGGCTGCACTTCCTCCTGGACTATTAACTCTTAATACAACTGCTTTAACAGTATTATCCTCTGCAGCTTCACGCAATAAGCGAGCTACTGTATCGCCACCTACACCTTCTTCTTCACTTTCACCATCAATAATTGCCCCCTCTACTCGGACAACCGCAATATTATTTTTGGTAGCTAACTCTGTTTCATAATCTGGTAATACTGCTAAATAATCTGCAAAGTTAATATGTTGATATTCATTATCTGCATCAACACCAAACAGTTGTTTTAATTGGTCTTCAACTGCATAACGGCTCATCGCTGCACTAACAAATTTTGTATTGATGGCATACGCAGTTAAGTCTCCTTTTAATGCCTTTAATTGTTGTAGATAGTTTTCAGGTGTTGGGAAAGCTTTTTCAATTTCAAGATGGCGATTGGTACTAATCGTCGTTTGAATATTATGCCACATAGCATTCATCCATTGGCTGGCATTTTGGCGTGCTTCTTCTGACATATCATCACGTAATAAAGGCTCAACCGCTGATTTATAAGTCCCTACACGGAATACATGTGGGTTAGCATCAAGCTTATCTAATAATGATTTATAGTAGAAATGTTGCCCTGATAAGCCAGTAAGTTCTACTTGCCCTTGTGAATGTAAATAAATCTTATCGGCATAGCTGGCTAAAATATATTGGTTTTGTGAATAATTATCGGAAATTGCGATAACAGGTTTACCACTTTTCTTAAATTCTTGTAGTGCGTGCCCTACAAAATTTAATGAAGGTAAATCCCCACCATCAAACCCATTTAAATCTAAAACAATCCCTTTGATTCGTTCATCATCTGTTGCTTGTGTAATCGCATACACTAAATCAAAGGTTGAAATTTTTTCTGGCATGGTCTGTTGTTGCAGATTATTAAGTAATGTTTTCAGTTCACTATTTTCTTCTCGATTATCTGCTAAAAAACCATTTAATTTTAGTTGTAATGCACCTTGTGGGATAGGTTGACTATTTTTTTCATGAACAATTAGACTAATTCCTGCAAATATTAAAACTGCCAATAAAATAAATATAATATTCATTAATACTCGACGGAAAAAATTCAGCACTTGCCAAATAAAACGTACTATCGCTAACACTTTGTCATACCTTCCTATTTTCTTATTTCCAGCCTGTTAAAATACCATAAAATGCCTATCATTAAACGAACTTTTTCACGCTCATCCTACTGTTGCTGTGCTACAATGACGCTCTTATTTGATACAGGAGAATAACTATGGACGCACTTGATTTATTATTAAACCGCCATTCAGATAAAAATTTGATTGCACCAGCCCCAAATGCAGAAGAATTAGAAATACTTTTTAAAGCAGCAAAACACGTTCCTGATCACGGCAAATTAACTCCTTATCGTTTTGTCGTCATTGAACATGAAGGCCTGCAAAAATTAGGTGATTTGCTAAAAGACGCAGTCAATGAATTTAATTTAGGTGAAGATCGTTTAGCTAAAGCAGAAGGCTTTCCAAAACGTGCACCAATGTTTATTGCGGTAATCGCAGAAATTAATAAAGAAATCAAAAAAGTTCCTGCTTGGGAGCAAATGTTAAGCGCCGGATGTGCAACGTATGCATTACAACTTGCAGCAAATGCTCTTGGCTATGCAAATGTTTGGGTAACAGGTCCTTGGATTGATGGTTCAGCATTACGTCAAGCTTTTGGTTGCCGTGAACACGATAAAATTGTTGCACTAGTAATGATCGGTACAGCCCAAGATAATAGTGTACGTCCAAATAAAGAATATAATAAAAATAAAGAAAATTTTGTGAGTTATTTATAATTTTATTTTAAAACCTATAAAGGTAAATTCTCTAAGTAGTTAATAGTGGCATATTACGGCGTAAAACTAATATCTGAATTAATAGAACATTGACTTGCCTAGTCATAATTAATGTTAAAGATATGAGCTTTTTGCCAGTATTTTATGTGTTCATAAGATAAACCCCTATAGATATCTCATCCATAGGGGTTCATTTATATAATTAAGCTTAATAGTAAACTTCTATTTTTTTAAATGCTGACGCATTCTCAAATTAATCATCTCAACACAAACTGAGAAGCCCATTGCAAAATAGATATAGCCTTTTGGAATGTGGAATGATAGACCTTCACCAATTAAGGATACCCCAATTAAAATTAAGAAAGATAATGCAAGAATTTTTAAGGTTGGGTGGGCTTCAACAAAATCGCCAATTGGTTTAGCCGCTATCATCATTACGCCAACCGCTAAAATAATCGCAATAATCATTACCTCAACATGATTTGCCATACCAACCGCAGTAATTACTGAATCTAAAGAGAACACGATATCTAATAAAGCAATTTGAATTAATACGGCTAAGAAGCTCACTTTTTTTGGTGTTTTTTCTTCTTGCGTTGCACTTTCTTCCATACTATGGTGGATCTCTAAAGTACTTTTCACCAACAAGAACAAGCCTCCTAATAATAGGATAAGATCACGACCTGAAATTTGATAATCTGCTACTGAAAATAGTGGTTCAGTTAAACGCATAATCCACGCTAAAGAAAGCAACAGCAGAATACGAGTTCCCATCGCAAGACCTAAACCTAAAATACGGCCTGATTGACGTTGGTTAGCAGGTAAGCGTCCTACGAGAATACTGATAAAAATAATATTATCGATCCCTAAAACAATCTCTAATGCCGTTAAGGTAAATAAAGCAACCCATGCTTCCGGGCTACTAATCCACTCCAACATAACTACTCCTCTAAATAATCAAACTCAATGTAAAAGTGCCATACTATAACGATTAATCCAACGAAAAGGAATATTTCCCCCGCTGAAAATTGTGCAAAATCTGTGCGGTAAAATTTTTTCGTAAATAAAAACCTAACGGCAATGTATCAATGACCTCACCCTGTTTGCCAATGCCTTTGGTTAATACTTTACTATTGGCACCTTTAGGACGTAATTGTAAAACCTCACCAATCCGAGCATTAATTTTCTTCACATCACCTAATACAATTAAATCCATTAATTCTTCCCAATCCTGACGTAATTGTATCTCTTCGTCTGCTGAAGGCTGCCATAAAATAGGTTGTCCTATCCGGCGTAAAGCTAAGGGGATAGTACGTTCCCCTTCAACTGGAATCCACAATACTTTGGATAATTTATAACGCACATGAGAGCACTCCCACACCACACCATGGTTATCAATCAATGGCGCTAAACAAACAAATGTTGTTTCTAGTGGTTCACCTTGTTGATTAATCGGAATGGTTTTGAGCTCAATACCTAAATGAGCAAAATCTTGTTCTGGTTTACTCCCTGCCTGTGCCCCTAATGCTAATTCGATTAAACTGCCAACCCAGCCTTTATCTCGTCTTAAATTTTCTGGCACAGGCCGTTGTAATTGTTGTGCAATATCCTCTAGTGTTCTACCTGCTAGTTGATAAGCTCGATCTATTAATTGTTGTTCTGTTATTGGTGGTTTCATCACCACTCCTCGTTATAAAGATTAAAAAATAACCAGCATTTTTCTAATTTTCTATTTTTTCGACAATATTTTATAACTATATGATTTATAAAATATTTTATTTTTATTAATGTTTAAAAAACGCCAGCAAATAAATTATACGTAAATTTACGCCTATTCAATCACAATTTTATCCACAATTTCTCTGAATAACTCACACCCTGAATAAATAAACAGTATTGCTTTTTTAAAATTTAACATTTTATTAAAAATATAAAGTACATTTTCTTAAACTTTCTTTTGTTTGATTGGCTAACCATTCTATTTTTTGAACAATTATATAAAATTATCACAGATAATTTTTTCTTTTAGAATCAAATACAAATAAACAAAATTCCATTATTAACACAATTTAAGCTACTTATTTCCACAAAGTTATCCACAGGCTAATATTGAGTGATATTTTATTTTTCTCACAAAAAGAATTCCTGTCGAGTTTTACAACAAATTCAGTTAAAATTAAAAAAATTTTTAAGATTTCATTTTTCTATTATATATAAGGACTATAAGGCTGTTTACTCTATGTCAACAATTGGAAGAATTCATTCATTTGAGTCATGCGGTACCGTAGATGGACCCGGAATTCGTTTTATCCTTTTTATGCAAGGCTGTTTAATGCGTTGCAAATATTGTCATAACCGAGATACATGGGATTTACACGGTGGTAAGGATATTACTGTGGAAGAACTTATGAAAGAAGTCGTGACTTACCGCCATTTTATGAATGCGTCTGGCGGTGGCGTAACAGCTTCTGGTGGTGAAGCAATTTTACAAGCTGAGTTTGTGCGAGATTGGTTCCGTGCTTGTAAAGAGCAAGGAATTAATACTTGTTTAGATACTAATGGTTTTGTCCGTCATTATGATCATATTATTGATGAATTATTAGATGTGACTGATCTTGTATTGCTCGATTTAAAACAACTAGATGACACCATTCACCAAAATCTTATCGGTGTGCCGAATAAACGCACGTTAGAATTTGCTAAATATTTAGAAAAGCGTAATCAAAAAACATGGATTCGTTATGTAGTCGTGCCGGGCTATACCGATGATGAGCACTCTGTCCAATTATTAGGCGAATTCATTAAAGATATGAAGAATATCGAGAAAGTCGAGTTACTCCCTTATCATCAACTAGGTAAACATAAATGGGAAACCCTTGGCTTAAAATATGAACTCGAAGATGTTAAGCCACCAACAAAGGAATCATTAGAAAAAATTAAAGCACATCTTGAATCTTTTGGCTTAACTGTAAAATATTAATTCATTTACATCTAAAGGAGGCCACCATGGCTGTATTGGTAACAGGTGGAGCTGGTTATATAGGCTCACATACTGTCGTAGAATTATTAAATGCAAATAAAGAAGTCATCGTTTTAGATAATCTTTGTAATTCATCCGCAAAATCGTTAGATCGTGTTAAACAAATTACTGGAAAATCCGTCACCTTTTATCAAGGCGATGTGTTAGATCGTGCATTATTAAAACGTATTTTTGCTGAACATAAGATTGAATCTGTGATTCACTTTGCAGGTTTAAAAGCCGTAGGTGAAAGTGTCACCAAACCAATCGAATACTATCGTAATAATGTTGAAGGCTCACTTACTTTATTAGATGAAATGCGTCAGGCTGGCGTATTTAATTTTGTATTTAGCTCATCTGCAACCGTATATGGTGATCCTGAAATTATTCCAATTACTGAATCTTGCAAAGTTGGTGGAACAACCAATCCTTATGGCACATCTAAATTTATGGTAGAACGTATCATTATGGATGTCGTCAAAGCAATTCCACAATTTAGTATGACTATCTTACGTTACTTCAATCCAGTTGGTGCTCACGAAAGTGGTTTAATTGGTGAAGATCCAAATGGTATTCCAAATAATCTTCTACCTTATATTAGCCAAGTTGCAATTGGTAAATTACAACAACTTTCGGTATTTGGTAGCGATTACCCAACCCATGATGGTACTGGTGTACGTGATTATATTCACGTTGTCGATTTAGCGATCGGTCACTTAAAAGCATTAGATCGTCATGAAAATGATGCTGGATTACATATCTACAATCTTGGTACAGGAACTGGTTATTCGGTGTTAGATATGGTTCATGCGTTTGAAAAAGTCAACAATATCAAAATTCCATATCGTTTAACTGATCGTCGTCCAGGTGATATCGCAACTTGTTATTCTGATCCATCACTTGCTTTAAAAGAACTTGGTTGGAAAACTGAGCGTGGTT
Source organism: Gallibacterium faecale (assembly GCF_027920745.1). Taxonomy (NCBI): domain Bacteria; kingdom Pseudomonadati; phylum Pseudomonadota; class Gammaproteobacteria; order Pasteurellales; family Pasteurellaceae; genus Gallibacterium; species Gallibacterium faecale. The sequence continues at coordinate 18,867 of NZ_JAQIBB010000051.1, forward strand.
TAGAACAAATGATGAAAGATACTTGGAATTGGCAAAAAAATAATCCTAATGGGTATCGTGACTAATCAATTTAAATAATCAAACTTCGGAGTAACTAATGCCAGTAAATACCTCGTTAATGCAACAAATTTTCAGTCGAAATATGCTTATCTGTGTGTTTACTGGTTTTAGTTCTGGCTTACCTCTCTATATTTTAGTTAGCTTAATTCCTTATTGGCTAAGAACAGAAAATGTCGATCTAAAAACAATCGGCTTATTTACCTTAATTGGTTTACCTTATACGTGGAAATTTTTATGGTCGCCTGCATTAGACCGCTTTGTACTCCCTTTTCTTGGCCGGCGGCGAGGCTGGACACTCATCTTACAGCTACTACTTATTACCACATTATCTTGCTTTGCTTGGCTTGAACCACAACAAAACATTCCAACCATCGCCACTCTAGCAACCATCGTCGCTTTTTTTTCTGCCTCTCAAGATATTGTATTAGACGCCTATCGCCGTGAAATTTTAACTGACCAAGAACTAGGTTTAGGAAACTCCATTCATGTGAATGCCTATCGCTTAGCAGGCTTAATTCCCGGTTCTCTCTCTATTTTCTTAACTGCTTATTATAGTTGGCAAAGTGTCTTTATCATTACCGCCTTATTTATGTTACCCGGTGTATTAGCTACACTATTAATCGCTAGAGAACCACAAATTGTTACTCAATCCCGTAGTTTAAAAGAAAATATCATTAATCCATTCGTAGAGTTTTATCAACGAAAAGGCGTTAAAGGGATGATTACCGTATTAGCCTTTATGTGCTTATATAAATTAGGCGATACTATGGCGACGGCATTGATGACACCTTTCTATGTTGATATGGGATACAGCAGTCTTGATATTGCTTTAGTGGCGAAAAATGCAGGATTATGGCCAATGATTATTGCTAGTTTGGTCGGTGGCATCATTATGCTAAAAATTGGTATTAATCGAGCGTTATGGTTATTTGGTTTTGTACAAATCATCACAATTCTCGGTTTTGCCTGGCTCGCGAGCTTCGGTAAATTTACTCATATTGGTACATTTGAATTAATCGCATTAGCGATTGTGGTTGGTGGTGAATATATTGGTGTTGGCTTAGGCACATCCGCTTTTGTCGCTTTTATGGCAAGAGAAACAAACCCACTTTATACCGCAACCCAATTAGCCCTATTTACCAGTTTAGCCGCATTACCAAGATCGCTAATTAGCTCAAGTGCTGGCTGGTTAATTGAACAATTAGGTTACTACCATTTCTATTGGCTCTGTTTTATGTTAGCCATCCCGGGAATGTTATGCTTATTTTGGGTAGCACCTTATAAAGATTCAACAACTAAACAATAAATGTAAGTTTAGGCTTGAGTTTACTAACACATACAGGTAAGGTACTGATCGTCATTTGAGTTCAAAATAATGCTCAGTGACTATGCCTTGTTGTACGATGTGTATTGGTTTTGGCTTGTTATTTTATTTTGAACTTAAACAACTATATTTTTTATACAAGAGGTCATTTTATGAAAATCATTCTTTTAGGTGCACCAGGTGCAGGAAAAGGTACACAAGCACAATTTATTATGAACAAATATGGCATTCCACAAATTTCTACTGGGGATATGCTTCGTGCAGCAATCAAAGCTGGGACTGAATTAGGTAAAAAAGCAAAAGTTTTGATGGATGCAGGACAATTAGTACCAGATGATTTAATCATCGCCTTAGTGCAAGATCGTGTGGCACAACCTGATTGTGCAAAAGGTTTCCTATTAGATGGTTTCCCTCGCACTATTCCACAAGCAGATGCATTAAAAGCAGCGGGTATTGCGATTGATTTCGTCTTAGAATTTGATGTGCCTGATGAAGTGATTGTAGAACGTATGAGTGGTCGTCGTGTGCACCCAGCTTCAGGTCGTAGCTACCATATCGTGTATAACCCACCAAAAGTAGAAGGTAAAGATGATGTGACTGGTGAAGATTTAATTATTCGTGCTGATGACAAACCAGAAACTGTATTAGATCGTTTAAAAGTTTATCATTCAACCACTAAACCTTTAGTTGATTACTATTCTAAAGAAGCTGCAAACGGTAAAACCCAATATTTCCGCCTAGACGGTACCCTACCAGTGGAACAAGTCAGCGCAAAATTAACTGAGATTTTGGGGTAACAATTTTTCTGTCAAAAACCTAATATTCTTATTCAATTAAGTTGATTAGGTTTTTTTTATGTAAGCATATAAATAGCATTAACCAAGGAGCAAAAAATGACAGACAGACAGACAGACAGACAGACAGACAGACAGACAGACAGACAGACAGACAGACAGACAGACAGACAGACAGACTCTAACAGCTAATGAGTCGGCAGGTCAAGTCTTTTTAAACGACCTCGATTCTCGCCTTTGGAAATCCGCCGACAAACTCCGCCAACAACTGGACGCCGCCAATTATAAACATATTGTTTTAGGCTTTATCTTCCTTAAATATATTTCCGACAGCTTTGCCGCTTTTCAAGAAAAACTGCTGCAACAATTACAAAACCCTGACCACGAACTTTATTTAGATCCCAGTGATTATGATGAAACCAGCTATCAGGAACTGATTAATCTCGAATTGGAAACTCGAGATTATTACACTGCCGAAAATATCTTTTGGGTGCCTATTGATGCACGATGGGATAATATCAAAAACAATGCCCGACTAAGCAAAGGCACCGAGCTACCTTGGGGTGACAAATTTAACGGCGTTAGCAATTTAATTGATGATGCTTTTGCAGCTATTGAACGAGAAAATGAAAAACTTAAAGGCATTATTCAGCGTATTTCAGGCTATCAAGTGGACGAAACCACACTGATTGGCTTGATTGATCTTTTTTCAGATACGCATTTTCATAAACCGACCTATGATGGCAAACCTGTTTCTTTAGCTGCTAAGGATATTCTGGGGCACGTGTATGAATATTTCTTAGGACAATTTGCTTTAGCAGAGGGTAAAAAAGGCGGTCAATATTTCACCCCAAAATCCATTGTTACCCTCATTGTAGAAATGTTAGAACCTTATCAAGGACGAATTTACGACCCCGCAATGGGCAGCGGCGGCTTTTTCGTGCAGACGCAAAAATTTATTGAAGCCCATCAAGGGAAAATTAATCAAGTGTCAATTTACGGACAAGAATTTAACCCGACCACATGGAAGCTCGCCGCTATGAATATGGCAATTCGGGGTATTGAATTTGATTTTGGTAAAAGTAATGCCGATAGCTTCACCAACCCGCAACATATTGATAAGAAAATGGATTTTGTGATGGCAAATCCACCTTTTAATATGGATGAATGGTGGAATGAAAGCTTAGCAGATGATCCACGTTGGCAGTATGGCACACCGCCTAAAGGCAATGCCAACTTTGCTTGGTTGCAACATATGCTCTATCACCTCTCCCCACAAGGGCGTATGGGCTTGCTGTTGGCAAACGGTTCGATGAGCAGTCAGACCAATAACGAAGGCGTGATTCGTCAAAAACTCATTGAAGCCGACCTGGTAGAATGTATGGTGGCACTACCTGGGCAATTGTTTACCAATACTCAAATTCCGGCGTGTATTTGGTTTTTGAATAAAGCCAAAAAACGTAAAAATCAGATTTTATTTATTGATGCTCGTCAAATCGGTTATATGAAAGATCGGGTACTGCGAGACTTTACCACAGAAGATATTGCCAAAATTGCCGATACTTATCATCACTGGCAACAACAGAAAGAGTATGAAGATATTGCGGTTTTTTGCTATTCAGCCAGCCTTGACGAGGTAAAAAAGAATGATTTTGTGCTTACCCCGGGACGCTATGTTGGTACGGAAGTGCAAGAAGATGATGGCGTACCGTTTGCAGAAAAAATCGCCGAACTCACCGCTCGTTTACAGGAACAGTTTAAACAAGGGCGAGAATTGGAAGAACAGATTAAACAAAATTTAGCGATATTTGGGGGTGAGTGATGAGTGAGTGGAAAAAGTATAAACTCGGTGAAATTTTTGACTTTACCACAGGAAAATTAGACTCTAATCAGGCTATAGAAAAAGGAAAATATCCTTTTTTTACTTGCTCCCCCACTACTTTATCTATTGATAGTTATGCGTTTGATACTGAAGCAGTACTACTAGCAGGTAATAACGCAAATGCAATTTACCCTATAAAGTATTATAGTGGGAAGTTTAATGCTTATCAAAGAACTTATGTGATCACACCTAAAAAAGATAAAGAAATAGATTTAAAATGGTTTTATTTTAAACTGCATGAAATCATTAATAATTTATCAAAACAATCATCTGGTACTGCAACAAAATTTTTAACTAAAAAAATATTATCTCACTATGAGATTAATATTCCAGATATTAACATACAGAAAAAGATTACTAATATATTGTGGAATTTAGACAACAAAATCCAACTCAACATCGAAACCAACCAAACCTTAGAAGCCATTGCCCAAGCTATATTTAAGCATTGGTTTATTGACTTTGCACCGGTACACGCTAAAGCCGAGGCATTGGCTGAAGGTAAAACAGTCGAGCAAGCCGAACTGGCAGCCATGGCAAGTATTAGCGGAAAAACAGGACAACAAATCATTGAGCTTGCCCAAACCAACCCACAAGCTTATCAACAACTGCAACAAACCGCCGCTGCATTCCCAAGTGAATTTGAGAAAAGTGAGTTAGGTTTGGTACCAAAGGGGTGGGAAATTTCAACATTTAAAGATTATGCAACGTTTGTAAAGGGTAAAAAACCTAAAAATATTTACCTAAAACAGGAGGGTGAGTTATTGCCACATATTTTAGTATCAAGTTTAAATGGAGAATATAAAGAGTTCGCAAATCCTGAAAATATGACTTTAGTTTCGTCACATGAAACGATTATGTTAATGGATGGTTCGGGGTCTGGAAAAATTTCTATTGGTCATGATGGCATTATCGGTTCCACATTAGCAAAATTAAAACTTAATGATAAAAAATATTGGGCTTTTATTTATTTATTTTTATCTTCAAAAACAGATGATATTCAAAATAACACAACTGGAGCAGCAATTCCTCATACAGACAAAAATCGAGTTTATGGGTATCCAATAAGCATGCCGAATGATAAGCTATTGAATTTAATAAACAAATTGTTAGATGGAATTTTTTCTAAAATTCAAGTTCACACAAATGAAAACCAAACTCTAGCCAAAACCAGAGATACCCTATTACCAAAATTATTAAGTGGGGAGATCGAACTATGAGTAAATCTCCCTACTTAGAAAGAAAATTTATTGAGGAACTGAATGAAGAAGGAATAATTCAGATCAGGGGGTATGAATTCTTTAGAGATAAAATTTTGAGCGAGTTTGAGCCTGAGGGATATAAAATAGCATTTAATGATTGGAAAGAAGAAAGAAGGCAAAGGTTACTAGAACTAGCAGATAATATATTGAATGATTTTGATAATAAAGATCGGTTTCAAAGGTTAAGAGAACCATATAAAAGAGATATGATAATCCCTTTTGTTGGAGCTGGTTTATCTATCCCATCAGGTTTACCGTCATGGGTAAATTTTCTAAAAAAAGTATGTCAAGAAATAGACGTAAATGTTGAAGAACTTAATCAATTAATCTCTACAGGAGAATTCGAAAAAGCAGCTGAACTTTTGGAACAAAATGATCATCGATATTTACAGGAGCAACTAGAGAATATATTTGGAAAGGATTTTGAATTTAATAAAATTGACGGTGTCATTTGTCGCCTCCCCGAGTTTTTTGGTAAATCTTCATTGGTTACAACAAATTATGATAACCTTATAAAAATCATTTATGAACATTCTGGACTTCATTTTTCTGAATATTTATTAGGATTAGAACATTCTGTTTATTCAAGACATATTAGAGAGGGTAAAAGAAAAGAGTACTTCTAAAGTTGCATGGAACGTATCATAGCAAAAAGCAAAGAATATTGACGGCATCAGACTACAGCAAACATTATGATGAAAATAATGATTTTAAAGAGTGTATTAAGGCACTATTTAATCAATCAATGATTTTTCTGGGGTGTAGTCTTTCTGCAGATAGAGTTATCTCAGAGTTTACCGAAATAGTTGCATCAACAGATCAAGATAATTTACCCAAACATTATGCGTTTTTATCTTGTCAAAATTTAGAGAAAAATGATCGTAAGGAGAAACGTGAGTCATTAAATAAAGCCAATATATACCCCATTTGGTATAAAGGCGATCATGATGAATGTATAGAAGCATTGTTTGAAAAATTAGCTGAGGAATAACCATGAAAATCAATGAATCCACCATCGAAAACCAAGCTATTGATACCCTACAAAATCTTGGTTGGCAATATGCTTATGGTAAAGAAGTTTTGGCTGATTGCGCCTTTCCTTGGCGAGAAAATACTAAAGAGGTTATTTTAAAACCGATCTTAGCCGAGGCAATTAAAAGACTTAATCCACAACTCCCTGACTCTGCCATAGATGAAGTCGTAAAAACAGCGACTCAAACTGATATTCTTACGCTATCTGAACAAAACAAACATTTCTATCACTATTTAAAACAAGGTGTTCCCATTAGCTATATCAATGCAGACGGAGAGGAAAAACACGAATACGCCCGTTTAATTGATTTTCAGACAGCCACTAATAATCACTGCTTAATTGTCAATCAATTAGAAATTAGCGGAAAGCGTGGCAAGCGAATTCCTGATTTAATCGCTTTTATCAATGGCTTACCTTTGGTGGTGTTTGAATTTAAAAATCCACTGGATGTACAGGCTGATTTAAGCAAGGCCTTTAATCAATTACGCACCTATCAAGACGATATTGCCGATCTGTTTATCTATAATCAATTACAGGTTATTTCCGATGGAACTACGGCTCGTATCGGCTCTTTAACTGCGGATTATGAGCGATTTTTACCTTGGCGAGTGGTTGATGAGAAAAATAATAGCCAACGCATTACTTTTGAAGATGAATTAGACGGCTTACTCAAAGGTTTAATGACGCCAACCAATTTATTGGATTATATTCAATACTTTATTGTTTTTGAAAACAACAATAAGGGCTTACCGATTAAAAAATCTGCCGCCTATCATCAATATTACGGGGTCAATGAAGCGATAGAATGCACCATTGCCGCTAATCAAACGCATAGCCAAAAAATCGGTGTAGTGTGGCATACGCAAGGTTCGGGGAAATCGCTTTCGATGCTCTTTTATGCCGGAAAATTGATTAGCCAACCTGAACTTAAAAATCCGACCATTGTCGTGGTAACTGATCGCAACGATTTAGACGGACAGCTATATACGACTTTTTGCAATGGCAAAGATACTATCCGACAAACACCTATCCAAGCCGATGGACGGGAAGAACTGCGCACAGAACTGGCAAAGCGTGAAAGTGGCGGAATTATTTTTACTACTATTCAAAAATTTGCCTTGCTGGATAATGAAAACAAACACCCGGCATTAAACGAACGACACAATATTATTGTGATTAGTGATGAGGCTCACCGTTCACAATATGGTTTTAATGCCAAATTAAATGAGCGTGGCGAATATCGTACCGGCTATGCCAAACATTTGCGTGATGCCCTACCTAATGCTTCATTTATTGGCTTTACTGGTACACCAATTAGCCTAGAAGATAAAGACACACAAGAGGTTTTTGGGCGTTATGTATCCATTTATGATATTCAAGATGCGGTAGATGACGGTGCTACCGTGCCGATTGTGTATGAGGCAAGGCAAATTCCACTGCGGGAAAGTGCCGAATTTGTACAGGCGGTTAATGAGGCACAAGACTTGATTGATGATGACGAGAACAGCTATAACTTCCGCCTCAGAGAACAATTATTGGGGGCTGACAGTCGCCTGCAAAAATTAGCTGAAGATTTGGTACAACATTTTGAACAACGCAATGAGCTAAGCGAAGGTAAAGCCATGATTGTGGTAATGAGTCGCCAAATTTGCGTGAAGCTATATCAACAGATTGTTGCATTACGCCCGGAGTGGCACAGCGATGATGTCATGCAAGGTGCCATTAAAATTGTAATGACCGGCTCTGCCAGTGATCCTGAAGAGATGCAAAAGCATATCTACTCTTCAACCGATAAAAAAATCTTGGAAAAACGCTTTAAAGATCCTGATGATCCGCTAAAAATGGTGATTGTGCGGGATATGTGGCTGACCGGTTTTGATGCACCGTGTTGTCATACCATGTATATTGATAAACCGATGCAAGGGCATAATTTGATGCAAGCCATTGCTCGGGTAAACCGAGTATTTAAAAATAAAAGCCGTGATAACGGCGGTTTGATTGTTGATTATGTAGGTTTAGCCGATGAACTGAAAAAAGCCACTCGTACTTATACCAATGCCGGTGGTAGAAGTGATGTTAAAACAGATGTGCATACCATTTTTCATAAAATGGAAGAATACATCAGTATTATCAGGGGGCAATTTGCTACACCGGTTGACGGCAAAATTATTGATGTTCAGCACGCTTTAACATTAACCGAACCGAACAAAGTTTTGGCGGAAGTCCGTAAAGCCGCTTCACATATTTTGGGCTTGGATCGTGTCAATCCACCCAAAGATAACGAATCCTCTACCCCACGCAAGAATGCGTTTTTACAAGCCATCCGACTGGCAAAAAAAGGTTTTTCTTTATGCGGTACGCTACCTGAAAGTAAAGCATACCAGCTAGAATTGGCTTTTTATGATGCAGTACGAGGCACAATTGTTAAAGCGGAAAATCAAGGCTCAACAAAAACACCAAAAGAAAAGCAATTGGCATTATTAAAATTACTAAACCGAGCAATACAATCCGATGCCGTCGTTGATCTGTTTGATTTATTGGAGCAAGACTATCCGCATATCGATTTATTATCCGAAGACTTTTTAGGCATTGTCAAAGAAAGCGACAGCCCGGATTTATGGGCAAGTACCCTTGAAGGATATTTAAAAAGCGAAATTAGAGATAAAGCCTCACGCCACTTGGCAACTCAAAAACGCTTTGAGGAAAAGCTCAAACAGGCAATGAACCAATACCATAACCACAATTTAACCGTGATGGAAATTATCACCGAGTTGGTGGAAATGGCTAAAGCGTTACAGGCAGAATTGGCAAAAGGTCAGCAATTAGGTTTAAATTCGGCAGAATTGGCTTTTTATGAAGCACTGGCACAAAATCAAAGTGCAGTCGATTTAATGGGCGATCAAGGTTTGATTAAATTGGCTCAAGAAGTGACACAAACGCTAAAAAAATCCATCAGTATCGACTGGCAACATAAAGAGTCTGTGCGTGCCAAAATGCGAGTATTGATTCGCCGTGTGTTGCTCAAATATAAATATCCGCCTGACTTACAAACTCAAGCAATTGAATTTGTATTGGAACAAGCTGAGGTCGTGGCGGAGGAACTCTCATCTAAACCTTAGTTAGGCTTCTCCACCATCACATAAATCGGGCAATAGGTTAAACTTACTTGCCCGTTTTTCGTGGTGAATTGCTGTTGATATTCTGCAATAAAATTTTGTAATTTCCGTTTTGTCCAAAAATGTTGTTGAGTGGCGGTAACGCCCGTTGCACGCAAATGTTGTAGCACACGTAAAGGTGAGTCAAAGGTTAGGCGAATGGTTTCTGTTGATAAATGTTTAATCACAAAATCCCGTTCAAGCCATTGCTGCCACTGTTCTAGTGTTGGGTATGCTAAACCAATCCCTGTTAATTGGCGAATTTCAAATAAATTGTCTGGGGCAAAGCCATTAAATAGCAATATCCCCTTTTCATTAAGCTGCTTAGCGCAATGCTGGAGAAACCTTACCTTATCATTCAGCCATTGAATAGCTGATGCAGAAACAATTAAATCCAGCTGATGTGGCAGCTGAATTTGTTCAATATCACCTAATAAAAACGACACATTTGAATGCCAAGATTGATCGGCTAAATATTGCATTACCACATCACTCTGATACAAATCATTCAACAACCAATTATCGATCTCTGCATAATTGGCTAAACGCTGGGTAAAATCGCCTGTACCACAACCAATCTCCAGTACATTTTTAAACTTTGTTTGGTTTGTTGTCGCTAATATATCAATTAAACGTTGATTGATCTGTTGTTGAGCAATAGCTGCCTCTGTATAACTATACTGTGCTGCTTGAAAACGCGATTTTATCGTTTCTTTATTATAAGTTGAGGTAAAAATAACAACTTCCCTTTTGTGATGAATATAATCGTTGTAATCGTTGGATGTCAAAATAATACGGCGTTATCTCATCACATCGTATTATTGATAAAAGGCGTTATTATACTGAAATTTATCTGAAAATAGCGCCCGCAGTTTTAAAATTACTTTACTCCTGCCATAACGCTTGCCAAGTTTTTAAGTACGGAAAGGCGTAATGCCCCGCTTCAATCGTTCTTATTTGGCAACGATCTTGCCAATAGGCACGTTGATTCTCTACTGGGAAAATACGATCTTGAGTGGCAATCCAAGCTATATCCCAATTAAACGGAACTTGCGGTCGCAGTTCAATTTGTTCAGCTAAATAAACGAGCTCTTGATAAATATCAGCAAATGATCGGTAATCTGTTCGCTGCTGATAGTCTGCTAATAATGCTTTACTCTGACACATTCTGCGTTCAAATTTATGCCGATTTGCTTCATCCAACCCCGCTAATGTTCCAGTAAAAATCTGTTTTGGAATGCCAAATTGATCATCACTTGGAAAGCTGGTGCCATTAATGGCAATCGCTTTGCTTAACGGAATTTGCTGCATCACTTGTTCTGCTACCCATACTCCCATTGACCATGCCACTAAATAAATCTGCTGATAAGGTGAGAAATCAAAATCAAGTTGCAGATCACGATAGTCATAACAAATTAATAAATCATATTGATCACTTAATTCAAGATGAGAAACAACACTTGGTGGTGTTCCCCACCCAGCAAAATAGACTATTAAATTTGGCTTTCCTCGTTGTAGATACTCTATTCTCATTATGCTTACTCTAATCGCTGTTGATATAAACCGTTTGCTTGCAAAATAATATAGAGTTACATCGTTTCACCCTATTATTTATGCCGTCTTTGACTTACTACCTTGTTTTATCCTGCACCTAAAGAACTATATTGCACGTAATACCGTCATCAGTTGTTCGATCTCTTGCTCACTAATCGCTGCGGTTAATGAAAAACGAATACGTGCCGTTCCTTTAGGCACTGTTGGCGGACGAATTGGTAATGCATAAAAGCCTTGCTGCTGTAAGTATTCAGCTGTTTTTACCGCAGCTTGATTCTCGCCTGTAATATAAGGTACAACATTTGTACTACTTGGCATTGACTGTCCCAACTCTGTCTGAATAAACGTTCTTAAACGCTGACTTATGTTGGCTAAATGAAGTCGATCTTGGCTAAATCTAGGTAACTGCTGCCATAAGAAATAGCTCCAAGCAACATTAAACGGTGGCAAGGCAGTCGAAAAGATTAATGGACGCATAGTATTAATTAAGTAATCTTTCATTAACTGATCACAAACAACAAACGCCCCCATAGAAGCCAATGCTTTACCAAATGTCCCCACTAAAAAATCAATCGCAGCAATACTCCCTTGCTGTTCTGCTATCCCAAGCCCTTTTTCACCAAACACACCAACTGCATGAGCTTCATCCACATACAATAAAACATTGTGATACTGCTGTTTAAGCTGTATTAAAGTTGGCAAATCTGCAACATCCCCATCCATACTAAACACACTTTCAGTCACAATAATAATGCGTTGGTATTGTGAGGCTTGTTTTGCCAAAATCTCAGCTAAATGTGCATAATCATTATGGCGATACCGTACCCATTTTGCTTCTGATAAACGTAAACCATCAATTAAACTGGCATGAACTAATTTATCTGCCACAATCAACGTTTGACGATCGCTAATCGCTGGTAAAATCCCAATATTGGCGTGATAACCACTATTAAATAATAAGCAGGCTTCCCGTTGGAAATCTCTCGCTATTGCTTGTTCCAGTTGAGTATAAATTGGGAAATTTCCCGTTAATAGACGAGAAGATGAACTGGTTAATGGATTTTCGGCAGAATTTATCTGGGCTAAAAATTCACTGAGCAATGTTGGATTTGCTGCTAATCCTAGATAATCATTCGAAGATAAATTGAGTAAAGTTTGTCCTTTTTTCTCAATCCATTTCTCATGATGGTTAATCTCTGGAAAACTACGTTTTTGCCCAATCTGGGCTAATTCAGTTAATTTAGTTTCAAAAAATAGATGCATTGTATTTATTTAATTTTCTACTGTTACTCAAAAAATAGTCAGGAATCACTAAACAATAGCTAAGCAAGCTGATACTCATTCTTAATTGCTTGTAACATTCCTTTAATTAATTTTTCTAACTCCTCCTCCCCAATAATAAATGGTGGCATTACATATACCAACTTACCGAATGGACGTAACCAAACGCCTTGCTCAACAAAACGCGGTTGGAGTGTAGCCATATTGACCGCTTCTTTCATCTCAATCACACCGATTGCGCCTAAAACTCGGACTTCATGTACACAATCCCAAGTTTGGGCAAGAGTTAAACCTTGACGTAATTGTTGTTCAATTTTTGCTACTTTATATTGCCAATCACTCTCCAATAATAAATTGACAGAAGCATTTGCAATCGCACAAGCTAACGGATTTCCCATAAAGGTTGGGCCATGCATAAAACAACCTGCTTCTCCAGAACAAATTATCTCTGCCACAGATTGGCTAGTAATCGTTGCGGACAAAGTCAAATAACCACCGGTTAATGCCTTACCTAAACAGATAATATCTGGAATGACATTGGCGTGTTGGTATGCAAACAGTTTTCCTGTTCGTCCAAATCCAGTTGCAATTTCATCAAAAATCAACAATACGCCGTACTGTTCACATAATGCTTTTGCTTTTTGTAGATAAACAGGTGAATAAAAATACATTCCTCCCGCACCTTGCACAATCGGTTCTAAAATTAAACCCGCTATATTTTGGTGATGTTTCTCAAGTAAATCTTGTAACGGCTTAATTGCATTCTCATCCCACGCCTCACCAAATTTAACTGGTGGTTGTGGTAAAAAATATTGAATCGGTAAACTTTTACTGAACAGTGAATGCATCCCTGTAATAGGATCACAAACTGACATTGCGTGCCAAGTATCGCCATGGTAGCCAGAGCGAATTGTCGCAAATTGGTAGCGTTGTGTTTCACCTTTTGCATGTTGATATTGAATTGCCATTTTCATCGCCACTTCAACCGCAACCGATCCACTATCAGCAAAAAAAATTTTATTCAGCGTTTTGGGCAAAATTTTTACTAAAGTTTCTGTTAATTGCACAGCAGATTCATGAGTAAAACCACCAAACATAATATGACTCATACTTGCCAACTGCTGTTGCGCTGCTTGATTCAATACTGGGTGATTATAGCCATGCAATGCTGCCCACCAAGATGACATTCCATCAATTAATTTGCATCCATCTTTTAAGGTGATGATCACCCCATCTGCTCGCTCAACAGGATAAATCGTTGGCGGATTACTGATAGAAGCATACGGATGCCAGATATGTTCACGATCAATTTCAATACAATGTTGTAAGTCCATTTTTTCTACTTTTCCTCTGTATAATCTTTTAAGTTCAAAATAAGACAAGGCAGCCAGCCAAAAACCATAAAATAATACGACAAAGCGGGGTCACTCAGGATTACTCTGAAATTAAACGACTCTATCTCTAATTAATATAAAAGCTCCGTAAGCGAGTACCTACGGAGCTTTTCATCTCTCATCTAATCAATTGGTTATTGATCTTGTAGTTGATCTAACATCTCTTGATTGATTTCTACTTTTGCTTTTTCTCTCAATGCTTTTAATAGCGTAGATTGCAGATCATTTTGACGAATTTGCATTAATTGTGACACAAATGCTTTTTCTTGTTCTGCAGAAAGTTGTCCATCCTCTACTTTATCTAACGCAATCACAATAATGTCACCATTATCATTTGCGCCTACGTGATAACTTGGTTTGTTATCCACTGGTTTTGACATCGCAAAAATTTGTTTATCCAATGTTGGATTTTTACTTTCCGCATATACCGCAGTTAAGTCTTGCTTAAATTCAACAGCAGAAGTATCTCCAGCTTGTAATTTAGCTACCAAACCTTTAACGCGTTCTAGCTCAATTTTTTCCGCTTTTTGACGTTGTAATAAGTCAACAATTTGAGCTTTCGCTTCTGCTAATGGCTTAGTTCCTGCTGCTTTATAGTCCATCACACGGAACATAACACTATGATTTTCACCAACACTAATCATTGATGAATTCATTCCGCCTTGTACTAATTCAGGACTAAAAATTTCACTCACTACATTGCTGAAGTTTAATGCGGCTGGTACATCATCTCGTGCAAAATAATCTGTTTCTTTAACGGTTAAGTTACCTTCTTTTGCTGCTGCCGCTAAACCGCTTTGATCTTCAAATGCTTTATCTGCAACAGCTTTTTCAACACTAAAATATTGGCGTGTTGCTAAGTCTTGACGCACAACATCCGCAATTTTACTTTTAACTTGTTCTAACGGTAATACTTTCGCTTCGTTGCGAGCTAACACTTTAATAATATGGTATTTATCATCTACTTTGGTCGGTTTACTATAAGCACCCACAGCAGTTTCATTTGCAGCAGCTTCAAACGCTTTTGGTAATTGCCCTGCTACTACCCAACTTAAATCCCCGCCATTAACCGCAGTTAATTTATCAATTGAGTATTGTTTTGCTAGCTGCTCAAAATTCGCATCTTGTTGTAATTTTTGATAAATGTCATTTGCTTCAGCTTCTGTCGCTACTTGAATATGTTCAAGATGTTGACTCGCTTGTCCCATAAATTGCGCTTTATTATCTTGATAATATTGTGCAATTTCTACATCACTAACTTGTAGATTTTTCGCTAAATCATCTTTATTTAAATCAAGATATTGTACTTTTACCAATTCTGGTGTCGCAAAAGCTGCTTTATGTTGATTATAGTAAGCTTCAACTTCTTGATCTGATATAGCTTGCTTTTCTGCTAATGGTGCAATTGGGAAAGTCGCTAAACGCACAGTACGTTTTTGGAAAAACAATTTTACAAATTGTTGCTGTTGATCTGCGGTGAGGAAATCTGTGCCTAATAATGAATTCATTAATTGCGACATCACTAAATCTTGGCGTACTAGATTAGCGTATTGCTCAGATGTTAAGTTATTGCTGGTTAATAACTGTTGATATAATGCATTATCAAATTTGCCATCTTTTTGGAAATTTGGACTCATAACAATTGCTTGTTTTACCGCATTATCACCAACACCTAGTTTCAATTCATCAATATATTGACGTAATAACTCTTCATTAATTAAACGTTCTAATACTGATTTACGTAAGCCGTTGGTAAAGTCTGCTGAATCAGCTACTGCCGCAAACTTATCACCCATTTGCATTGCAAGTTGTTGATATTGCGCTTGATATTGTTGTTGGAATAATTGTTGAGAGATCTCAACACCATTTACGGTAGCTGCGGATGTATTTTGTCGTGAAATTAAATAACCAGCCACGCCACTTAATACGAATGAAACAGCAATGAGCCCCATGATTACTTTCCAGACAACACTATTTGTGTATCCGCGCAGTTTCTCCATCATAGCGAGATTTTCCTTATATTTATAAAAGACAATAATGTGCGAAATTATATAGAAAAGTTGCTTACCCTGCACCTATTTAGTAAAAGCAAATCGCGATATTAGAGTAATTTTGCAGCCATCCTACATTTTATAGTCATTTGATTTCAAAATAATCTTGCGTTACCTCGCCTCATCGTATTATTTATACGCTCTTCAGCTTGTTGCTTTTTCTTGTTTTGAACTTAAATGACGATATTTCACTACACAATTTAGATCGTTAAGAAAAAGCTGGTTAATTTTT
>NZ_JAQIBB010000052.1:0-32086 GCF_027920745.1 Gallibacterium faecale
CAAATAACACTTTTGGATTATATGTAAAAATGTGACGCAGATCACAAAATTTAATGATTTTTATAGTATTAATGTAAAAAAGGTATTTATGGTAGAGAGTAATTTGTTGGGGATTGTGGTGGGGAGTTTAAAGTGCTAGAGTGGATATATCTATGATTTAGAATGTTTTTATTGATAAATAATGATATTGAAATCTAAGAATAGGGTTTGGTTTGGCAGTAAACAATAGGTCAGATAACATATCTGACCTATTGCTTAGAGAGCCACTTTTTTCCGTTCTGCTTTTAATGAATCTTCAATTTCTTTAATCCAATCTAATTCAAATTGAGTGAATCCCGCTTGTAAGCGAGCATCAGTATTAATAACCCCTTTAAAGATAACAATACGATATTGGCGTAATAATTCAGAAAAGCTTGTTAATGGATCGAGTTGGCGTTTTGCTGATAAAGCATGATACCAGTGGTTACCAATGGCAACATGACCAATTTCATCATTTAGAATAATATTCAAAATTTCTACTGCACGAAAATCTTTGCGTTGTGCCATCTTTTCACGTAATGGTGGTGTAGCGTCTAACCCTCTTGCTTCTAATACACGAGGAACTAGCGCCATTCGTTGCCAAATATCATGTGCAGTGGCTTGAGCCATCTCCCAAAGCCCTGAATGAGCTTCAAAATCGCCATATTGGTATCCAAGCGCTTGCAGATGTTGATTGACTAAACCGAAATGATAGGTTTCTTCATGGGCTACGCGTAGCCAATCTTTGACAAAGGCAAGGCCTTGTCCTAATTGTTGTTGAGCAGCTAAACCAAAGCGCCAAGCAGCATCTAAACCAAGATTAATCGCATTAAATTCAATATGCGCTATGGCATGAAATGTCGCTGCATAACCTTCTGGTGTTGAAAATGCACGTTTTGGGACAGCTTGTGGGGCAACTAATTGCGGTTTATCAGGTATTCCTACAATTTCTTGTTGTGGTGTTACTACAGGATAATTTTGTTCATCATTGAGTAATTGCCATTGCCAATCCGTAGCCATTAATTGATTCACTAACCGACATTTGGTGGCAGGATCTTTTTCTGCTAATGTAGTTGTAATGGCTTGCCAAAACTGAGCTGCTTCCGTTTTCATCATTATTGTTCCTTAATATAATTCCGTAGAGGATTGCTGTTGTACTAAAGCAATTTTACGTTCTAAATAAGCGATCATTTGTACTGCAATATCTAACTTACTTGTTTTTTCAATTAATTCTAAGCCAGGGCTTGCATTGACTTCTAAGATCATTGGACCTTGTTTGGTTCGAATAATATCAACGCCAGCCACATCTAAGCCGATAACTTTCGCAGCTTGAATCGCAAGATCTTGTTCTTGTTGGCTAAGTTTAGCTGGAATCGCACTGCCACCACGATGGAAATTGGCACGAAATTCACCGACTTTCCCTTGGCGTTCCATTGCAGTTACAACTCGATCACCAATTACAAAACAACGTAAATCATGACCTTTGGCTTCGGTAATAAATTGTTGGGCTAATACCGGAATAGCAGCGTGTTTTAAGGTTTCCATAACACTGATGGTACTATTATTATCGCTCATTAACATCACACCGATACCTTGTGATCCGGAGAGGGTTTTTAAAATTGCTGGAGTCCCAATTTGATCAGCGATTACTTCAGCATTCACTTCACAACCACCTAATGCCGTGGTTGGTACGGGAAGGTGATGTTGATGTAATACCTGTAAACTTTGCCACTTATCACGCGCTAAAGCAAAGGCCTCAGCATGGTTTAAGATGGGGGTATTACGATAAGCAAAATAGCGCAATACGCGGCAGCCCATTTCGGTACTGGCAGTACCAAAACGGGGAATAACGCCATCATAATCGGGTAGGAGCTGATATTCTGTGCTATTTGCTGCTTGGTAATAGAGTTTTTGTTGCGCATTGTGAGCTAAATAGAGAATACAACGATTAGGATCGAGAATATCGATCTGATGACCACTATTTAACGCAGCCTCTTGTAAACGCACACAACTATATAAACGAGGCTCACGGCATAACATTAGTAGTTTCATGTTATTTTTTCGCAAAACCTTGTCTATGAAGATAGTCTAATACTGCAGGGCGTACAGGTTTATCTAATGCTTTAATGACATTTTTGCTCCAATTATTATCAATATTGCTACGAGCAAGATAGTAATCAGCGGTAACTTGATCAAATTCAGTTAATTTTTGTTTATCTAATGGTTGGTAATGATTTTCAAAGAACATTAACTCTTGTGGTAAGCGTGGTTTTAGTGGTGGGTCTTGATTTGGGTAACCTAAACACATCCCAACCAATGGCAAAGTATGTTTAGGAAGTTGTAATAATTCCCCGACTTTTTCCATTTGATTACGTAACGAACCAATATAAACCCCACCTAAGCCTAATAATTCAGCAGAAGCTAAAACGTTTTGTGCCATGATACCCGTATCGACAGCACCAATTAATAACACTTCTGCCCAGTCTAATTGTGCATCAGGGAAGATTTCTGCGTGTTTAGCAAAATCAACGCAAAATACCCAAAATTCAGGCGCTGAATAGACATATTCTTGATTAGAACACCATTGCATAATTTGTTGACGCATGGCAGAGTCAGTGACTCGAATAATGGATACGCATTGCAAATGGTTTGATGATGAAGCCATACGTGCTGATTGAATTAATTGTTGGCGAATATTGTCATCAATAGCTTTATCTTGGAATTTACGGATAGAACGGTGAGAATGAAGTGTTTTTACTGCTTGTTGTGACATAGTAAACCTCGAAATATTATCAATTATTCTTTAGATCGATATATTATACCAATCGTTATAATGCTTAAAATAGTTTTCCCCTGATTCGTGTCAGTGGGGTAGAATACTCTCGTTTTCATTCATAAGTTAAAAAGAAGGAGTCAATTATGTATACTGTTATTTTCGGTCGTCCAGGCTGCCCATATTGCGCAAGAGCAAAAGAATTGGCAGAAAAATTAAAAAATACTGTTGAAGATTTTGATTATCGTTATGTTGATATTATTGCAGAAGGTATCAGTAAAGCAGACCTTTCAAAATCTGTTGGTAAAACAGTAGAAACTGTACCGCAAATCTTTATTGATGAAAAACCAATTGGTGGTTGCACTGATTTTGAAGCATTAATGAAAGAAAAATTCGGTGTAGTTGCATAATCATAACCGCTTAATTAAGTAGAACAGTAAATAAAACGGAAAGGCATTTGTCTTTCCGTTTTTTTATCATTATTGCTGAATTAATTTTGAAACTAAATCAACTACTTGTTTATTTTCAGCTTCACTTAATTTGCCTTCTTTAGCAAATTGTACTTTCCCTTGCTTATCCAAGACTAAAATTAACGAATTTTCTGGTTGTAATTGCCAAGTTTGTTTTACTTGACCATTATCATCAACAATTACAGCAGTGTAAGGAAATTCCTTTTTCCCTTTTTCGGTTTTACTTTTTGCCATACTGCTCATACCTAAAGTAGCATCAGCGGTATTGACAATCGTTGTGGTTTGATATTTATCGTGCGGAAAATTGGCGGCTTTAATTTTATCCATTAACGGATCATTAAGCGATTTTACTGAAATGCGCCCTGCCATATGTTGTACTACACGTACTTTGCCAGGTAATGTACTGCTGTTCCACGCTTGATAATTCACTTTATCACCATTTAGTAACACTTCACCACTTTGCACATTGGTTACTGGGGTTGGCGATTGACCAATAACTAAATTATGTGCCATTGCAGATAGAGGCAATGCTAAACTGATTAATGCGATTTTTTGTAATGTTTTCATTAAGTTGTCCTTTTGAATAAAAATAGATAAATCTAACCATTAAGCTGTGGTTGTGATTTCTTCAAAGAGTATAAAATAAAAATAAAAGTCACGCCCAATACTAAAGTAATACCAATCCCAATTTTCCAAGTAATCTGTTCATGTAAAAACAGAATAGCAAAGAGAATCCCAAAAATCGGTTCGAGTGCTGAGATTACGCCTGAAATATTAGCAGACACAAACGGTAAGCCATTATTCCATAATTTTGGTGCTAACCAACTGCACGCAATACCTAAATATAACAATGCCATCGTATCTATAAAAGAAGGTGTAAATTGCCACTGTTGGTTAAGGATTAGAGTAAAGGGAATACAGAAGATCATACCAAACATAATTGTTGCTGCGGTATAACTCCGAGAGGGGATCTCTTTCATAATGTTTTGAGCCCAACGTACAGTAAATGCAAAAGTAATGGTTGAGGTCAAGATTAGAAAACATCCCCAAGCATCAATCTGGCTATTGGGATCATCATCACTAACAACAAGAGAAATACCGATAAAAGCGAGTAAACCAAGCAAATATTCTATTTTACTGGCTTTTTCTTTAAAAAAGAGATGCCCAACAAACACCATAATCAGTGGTTGTAAGCCTAACATTGTGACTGCACTAGAGGCAGATGTATATTTTAACCCTATGAATTGTAACAAAAAAACTAACGGATAATTTAAAAAAGCAAGGATTGCGAGGCTTTTGTATAGATGAACGGGAATTTTGCGAAAAAAACGCAAAAATGTCGGCAAAATAATTAACGCTGCAATACAAAAACGAAGCTGCACTAAAATAACTGGTTCAAATGAGTTGTAAGCCAATTTACCAATTGGGAGTGAACTACCCCAAATTGCAATTGCAATAAACAGAGGAAGCATTATTACGCCTTGCTAGTGAAATAAAGCTCGCATTATAAGACTGAAAATAAAATTGTCGCAACCTGATTTATTTATTGGTATCTATTGTGGCAAATCTGTTAGACTTATTATGCAAATTTGTTTAGACTGAACGCTTTCTGAAAAATTGTATTTTTGCACTGATTTTTGGCTTTTTTATGCTGAAATGGGCAAAAGTATGATAAATTAAATTTGTTAACAATTTTGTTTCATCATCTTGCTATATAAATGGAGAAAAATATGTCGTGGAATGATTCAGGACAGGATCCTTGGTCAAAGCCTGGTAGTTCTGAGCAAAAGAATGGTAAAGAAAATAATCCTTCTGGACAGAATCAACAACCCAATCAACATCAAAACAATGATAACCCACCAGATTTATTAGAAGAACTTGCTAAGTTTTTCAACAAAATGAGCCAAGGTGGACAAGGCGGTAATAAACAACAACGTTCATCTAACACGACTATCTCACCTAAAGGTTTCGGAAAATTAGCGATTGTTGCTGTGATTGCTGCAGTATTACTTTGGTTTGCCAGCGGTTTTTACACAATTAAAGAAGCTGAACGTGGCGTAGTATTACGTTTTGGTAAATTAGAAAAAATTGTGCAACCAGGGCTTAATTGGAAACCTACTTTTATTGATACCGTATTACCAGTTAATGTGGAAAGAATTAGCGAATTAAAAACGCAAGGTTCAATGCTAACACAAGATGAAAATATGGTGACGGTCGAAATGACGGTACAATATCGTATCCAAGATCCTGCGAGTTATTTATTCCACGTCGTTGATCCTCAAGATAGTTTAAGTCAAGCGACTGACAGTGCATTACGTTATGTGATTGGTCATATGACAATGGATAATATCTTAACCACAGGACGTTCTGTAGTGCGTGAACGTACTTGGAAATCATTAAATGAAATTATTAAACCATACAATATGGGCTTAGAAATTTTAGATGTGAACTTCCAATCTGCACGTCCACCGGAAGAAGTCAAAGATGCGTTTGATGATGCGATTAAAGCACAAGAAGATGAACAACGTTTAATTCGTGAAGCAGAAGCTTATGCGAGAGAACGTGAGCCAATAGCACGTGGTAATGCGCAACGTATTATTGAACAAGCAACGGCTTATAAAGAGCAAATTGTGTTAGATGCGAAAGGGGAAACCGAACGTTTTACTAAATTAATTCCTGAGTTCAAAGCGAACCCGCAATTATTGAAAGAGCGTTTGTATTTAGAATCAATGGAAAAAGTGATGGCGAATACGCCAAAAGTTTTACTGGATAATAATGGAAATAACTTAACTGTATTGCCATTAGAGCAATTATTGAAAAAAGGTAAGACAACAACAGAAACTCCTGTAAGCAATGGTAAAAGTGAGTCCGCTAAAACGCCGTTAGAGATGCCTAAAGCGCCAAGCAATACTCAAGAAAAAGAGCCAACTATTGATGCTGATCGTCAAGGGAGATTTTAATGATGCGTAAGTTTTTAGTACCGATTATTGTTGTAATTGCAATCATTTTATATACCAGTATTATTGTTGTGCCTGAGGGGGCGAGAGGGATTATGCTGCGTTTTGGTAAGGTGCAGCGTGATGCGGACAATAAAGTGGTTGTTTATAACCCGGGTTTGCATTTTAAGATTCCAGTCATTGATGGCATTAAGATTTTAAATGCACGTATTCAAACACTAGATGGACAAGCTGATCGTTTTGTTACCGTAGAGAAAAAAGACTTATTAGTGGATTCTTACGTGAAATGGCGGATTGTGGATTTCGGTAAATTCTTTACTTCTACTGGCGGTGGCGATTATTTACGTGCCGATAGTTTATTAAGACGTAAAGTCAACGATCGCTTGCGTTCAGAAATTGGTTCCAGAACAATTAAAGATATTGTGTCTGGTACACGTGGTGAATTAATGCTAGATGCAAGAAAAGCATTAAATACAGGAACAGACAGTACCTCTGAACTTGGTATTGAAGTGATTGATGTACGGATTAAACAGATCAATTTACCAGAAGAAGTTTCTTCTTCGATCTACCAACGTATGCGTGCAGAACGTGATGCCGTAGCGCGTGAACACCGTTCACAAGGTCAAGAAAAAGCGGCATTTATCCAAGCAGATGTGGATCGTAAAGTCACCGTGATTTTGGCTAATGCAAATAAGAAAGCACAAGAATTACGTGGTGAAGGTGATGCTGTCGCTGCAAAAATTTATGCAGATGGTTTCGGACAAGCGCCAGAATTTTATAACTTTATCCGTAGCTTAAAAGCGTATGAGAAAAGTTTTGCTCAATCTGATAACTTGTTGATAGTGAAACCAGATAGTGAGTTTTTCAAATTTATGCAACGTCCAGCAGGACAAGAGTAACCGAAAAGCCTCAATAAGAGGCTTTTCTTATGTCCGATCAAGGAAGCATAGATTAAATTTGTAGTTTTAGAATAGCGGTAGTAAAGTATTCCGCTGGAAACCCTTTTGTTTAAATGAAATCACAACCTAAAGGTAAAATTATGGGAAAAAGTGTAGCAGTCCTTGGTGCTCAATGGGGCGATGAAGGAAAAGGTAAAATTGTTGATTTATTAACAGATCGTGTGAAGTATGTGGTACGTTATCAAGGCGGACATAACGCAGGGCATACTTTAATTATCAATGGCGAAAAGACCGTATTACGTCTGATTCCATCTGGTATTTTGCGTGATAATGTTACTTGTATGATTGGTAATGGTGTTGTGTTATCGCCATCAGCATTAATGCAAGAAATGGGCGAATTAGAAGCACGTGGTGTTGAAGTGCGTAGCCGTTTACTGATTTCTGAAGCTTGTCCATTAATCTTACCTTACCATGTTGCAATGGATCATGCGCGTGAAGCGGCATTAGGCAAAAAAGCGATTGGTACAACAGGGCGTGGAATTGGTCCTGCTTATGAGGATAAAGTTGCTCGTCGTGGTTTACGTGTTGGTGACTTATTTAATATGCCAGTGTTTGCAGAAAAATTAAAAAATATCCTAGATTACTATAATTTCCAATTAGTTCATTATTATAAAGTTGAACCAGTGGATTATGACAAAACGCTTGCTGACATCACTGCTGTTGCAGATGTTATTAAAGCAATGGTAGCGGATGTGACGACAATTCTTCACCAAGCAAGAGAACGTGGCGATAAAATTTTATTTGAAGGTGCACAAGGTACAATGCTAGATATTGACCACGGTACTTATCCATACGTAACTAGTTCCAATACTACCGCAGGTGGTGTGGCAACAGGTTCAGGTTTTGGTCCACGTAATCTTGATTATGTACTTGGTATTATTAAAGCTTACTGCACACGTGTAGGTGGTGGTCCATTCACTACTGAATTATTTGATGAAGTAGGTGCAGAAATTGCACGTAAAGGTAATGAGTTTGGTGCAGTAACAGGTCGTCCTCGCCGTTGTGGTTGGTTTGATGCGGTAGCAGTACGTCGTGCGATCCAACTTAACTCCATTTCTGGTTTCTGTATGACGAAACTTGATGTATTAGATGGCTTTAAAGAAATTAAAATCTGTGTGGCGTATAAGATGCCAAATGGTGAAATTCTCGAATATGCACCATTAGCCGCTGAAAAATGGGAAGGGGTTGAGCCAATCTATGAAACCTTACCTGGTTGGTCAGAAAATACTTTTGGTGTGACAGATCTTGCTCAATTACCAGAAAATGCACGTAAATATATTAAACGTATTGAAGAAGTGACTGGGGTACCTGTCGCGATTCTTTCTACTGGTCCAGATCGTGTACAAACTATGATCTTACAAGATCCATTTGCTTAATTGATACTATGTGTTGAGATATGGCTATTCCATAATCTGGAATAGCCATCTTTTTATCTGATTATTTTGTTTATGCGTCTATTTATTGCGGAAAAGCCAAGTTTAGCCAGAGCAGTTGCTGAAGTTTTGCCAAAACCACATCAACGAGGCGATGGATTTATTCGATGTGGGGAAAATGATTATGTCACTTGGTGTATTGGGCATTTACTGGAACTTGCAGAACCAGATGCATACAACCCACAATTTAAACAGTGGCGTTTAGAACATTTGCCGATTATTCCCGAAAAATGGCAGTTTTTTCCGAAAAAAGCGACAGCTAAACAACTTTCAGTGATTACGGATTTAGTTAAGCGTGCTGAGATTATTGTGCATACGGGAGACCCAGATCGTGAAGGGCAGTTATTAATTGATGAGCTATTTGCTTATTTGAACTTACCTAAAACACGTATTGATCAAATTCAACGTTGCCTAATCAATGACTTAAATCCAACTGCGGTTAGTAAAGCAATTAATAAATTACAATCTAATCAAGAATTTCGTTCATTAACTATTTCTGCATTAGCTCGCTCTCGAGCAGATTGGTTATATGGCATTAATATGACCAGAGCTTATACATTGCGAGGGCAACAAGTTGGCTATAAAGGTGTATTATCGGTAGGGCGAGTACAAACGCCAGTATTAGGCTTAATTGTCAGACGAGATTTAGAAATAGAACATTTTGTACCAAAAGATTTTTTTGAAGTACAGGCGAATATCTATTTTTCAGCAGAAACTGTTGCGCAACAGCCACCTGTCACAGGATATCCATTTAAAGCACAATGGAAACCGAGTGAAGCTTGTGAGCCATATCAAGATGAAGAGGGGCGAGTATTAGTCAAATCGTTGGCTGAACACGTTGTAAAACGAATTCAGCAAAAGCCTGCTATCGTCACTGAATATCAGAATAAAACAGAAAAAGAAACCGCACCGCTACCTTATTCATTGTCAGCATTACAAATTGATGCTGCAAGAATGTATGGTATGTCGGCACAAGAAGTGTTGGATACGTGTCAGCGTTTGTATGAAACCCATAAAGCGATTACTTATCCTCGTTCGGATTGCCGTTATTTACCAGAAGAACATTTTGTGGAAAGAGAAGCGATTTTTGCGGCGATTAGTGCAAATTGTCAAGATTATCAAACCTTTGCTGAGGGATTTAATGCGGAACAACGCAATCGTTGTTGGAATGATAAGCAAGTAGAGGCTCATCATGCAATTATTCCTACACAAAAACAGAATTTACGTCTTAGTGAGCGAGAACAAAAGCTGTATCAACTCATTGCTCGCCAATATCTGATGCAGTTTTATCCTGATGCTGAATATCATAAGACTAAAATTAGTTTAACGATTGAAGGCGGTGTTTTCGTTGCTCAAACTCGTGGGCTCGCTAATGCCGGTTGGAAACGATTGCAGGGTAAGGATGAAAATGATCAACAAAAAAATATCGCGGCTTTACCGGTAGTGAAAAAAGGTGATCAACTGTATTGCTTAGATGCGGACGTGATAAGTAAGAAAACTCAACCACCAAGTTATTTTACGGATGCGACTTTACTATCCGCAATGACAGGGATTGCTCGCTTTGTGCAGGATAAAGAGTTAAAGAAAATCTTGCGTGAAACCGATGGCTTGGGTACAGAAGCAACTCGTGCAGGAATTATTGAATTATTATTTAAACGTGGCTTTTTAGTGAAAAGAGGACGTTATATTCATAGTACGGATGCAGGAAGAATTTTAATCCAGGCATTACCAGAGATTGCAACGCAGCCAGATATGACGGCACACTGGGAATCACAGTTAGATCAGATTTATCGTAAGCATTTGAATTATCAAACTTTTATGCAACAGCTGACCAATCAATTACCTCAGTTGGTCAGACAAATTGATTTACAAAAATTAAGTTCTTTGCGTACGGTAACACCAACGCAATCATCAAAAGCCATCAGAAAGCGTAAATAGATTTACGCTTTACCCTGCTAAGACTAATTCAATATCCATATTTTTAATTGTTTTTTGAATGTTATCAGGTAATTGAGCATCGGTAATTAAGCGATCAAAAGCTGTTAATTCACAAATCCAGAATGTTGCTAATTTGCCATATTTAGACGAATCGCTCACTAATGTTTTATGCCGACTTGAACTTAAAATTGCACGTTTTACCGCAAGTTTGCTTTCATCGGGTGTAGTGAGACCTTTTAAGCTCCAAGATGAAGTGGAAACAAAAGCAAGATCAATCGAGATATTACGTAAAAATTGTGCAGCTAATTCACCAACCGCGGATCGATTTAATTTATTGATTTTCCCACCAGTATGGATTAATTCACCTTTACCTTGGCTAATCAAAAAGTCAGCGACTGCAAAATCATTTGTGATAATTAACAAATCTTCACGTTCTGCAATATGGCGTGCAATTTCTAATGTTGTGGTACCTGCATCCAGATAGATTGTGGAGTTTTCAGGAATTCGTTCAGCTGCGTAGTGACCAATTTTTTCTTTTTCTCTTTGGAATAACAAAGATTTAGCCGTATGGGTTGGTTCAACAGCTAATCGCTGTTGGAGTTGTACCCCACCAGAAACTGAAATTACAGCGCCTTTTTTTTCTAATGCTTGAATATCTCGCCGAATCGTCATATGCGATACGTTTAACATTTCCATTAGGCTATTGATACTGACAATATTTTGTTGATTAAGGAGTGTTAAAATATGTTTTTGGCGTTCTGCAGGAATCATCTTAGTTATTCTCATACTATTTTTTCGTCATTATATCCTTGATATTTCTATCAATTCAATACAGCAGTTGCATAAATCAATACACCTTATCTTGCGATTCCTTTATTTTTCTTATCTTTTGTTCACAAAAATAACCACTAAATTTGTTAATTATTGTTAATAAATGTGATCTTGATCGAAGAATTAGAATAATGGATAGAGTAGTATTATTGACATCAATAATAGAACAACTCAAAGGAGATATTAAAATGACATATTCAGTAGCCGT
This sequence comes from Gallibacterium faecale, assembly GCF_027920745.1. NCBI lineage: Bacteria > Pseudomonadati > Pseudomonadota > Gammaproteobacteria > Pasteurellales > Pasteurellaceae > Gallibacterium > Gallibacterium faecale. Next base: position 11,588 of record NZ_JAQIBB010000052.1, read on the forward strand.
TGTTGGCCTAGGTGCAATGGGAATGGGTGCAGCATTATCTTGTGTAAAAGCAGGGTTAGACACTTATGGCGTTGATTTAGATGAAAAACTTTTAAATAAATTAAAAGAAGCTGGTGCTAAAGGTGTTGCAAAAAATGCGGCAGAGTTCGCAGATAAATTAGATGCTGTTGTGTTATTAGTTGTGAATGCAAAACAAGTAAACCAAGTGTTATTTGCTGATAATGGTTTAGCTTCACAACTAAAACCAGGTACAGTTGTGATGGTTTCTTCAACAATTTCAGCACAAGATTCAAAAGAAATTTCACAAAAATTAACAGAATTAGGCTTAATTATGTTAGATGCACCAGTATCTGGTGGTGCAGCAAAAGCAGCTGTTGGTGAAATGACCGTAATGGCAGCGGGTTCAGAGGAAGCCTTTGCTAAATTACAACCTGTGTTAGATGCAGTGGCAAGTAAGGTTTACAACATTGGTACAGAAATTGGTTTAGGGGCAACCGTTAAAATTATTCACCAATTACTTGCTGGGGTACATATTGCCGCAGGTGCAGAAGCGATGGCTTTAGCTGCTAAAGCAGGTATTCCGCTCGATTTAATGTATGACGTAGTCACTCATGCAGCAGGTAACTCTTGGATGTTTGAAAATAGAATGAAACATGTTGTTGATGGTGACTATACCCCATTATCAATGGTGGATATTTTCGTAAAAGATCTTGGTTTAGTTAATGATACAGCGAAATCATTAAAATTCCCGTTACACCTTGCAAGTACAGCGTACAGTATGTTTACCGAGGCGAGCAATGCGGGTTATGGCAAACAAGATGATAGTGCAGTAATCAAGATTTTTAGTGGCATTGAATTACCACAAAAACAGGAGAAATAAGATGTTAGGGGTAATCGCAGATGATTTTACTGGGGCAAGTGACATTGCCAGTTTTCTAGTAGAAAACGGCTTGCGAACAGTACAGATGAATGGTGTGCCAACTGGGGCATTAGAACAAGAAGCGGATGCTATTGTGATTAGTTTAAAATCGCGCTCAAATCCAGTAGCAGAAGCTATCCAACAATCTTTAGCAGCATTGCATTGGTTACAAAAAAATGGTGCAACCCAATTTTATTTTAAATATTGCTCAACCTTTGATAGTACCGCTGAGGGCAATATTGGGCCAGTAACTGATGCCTTATTAGATGAATTAAACGAAGATTTCACCATTATTACACCAGCATTACCGGTGAATGGACGCACTATCTTTAATGGTTATCTATTTGTAGGACAAGTGTTATTGAATGAATCAGGAATGCAAAATCATCCAATTACACCAATGACCGATGCAAATTTGTTGCGTTTGATGGATCGTCAAGCGAAAGGCAAAACAGGATTAGTCCCTTATGCTGATGTGATTAAAGGAGCTGATCATGTTAAACACTGTTTTGAGCAATTAAAACAACAAGGTTATCGCTATGCGGTTGTAGATGCAGTGGATAATTCACAACTTGATGTCTTGGCACAAGCAGTTGATGAGATGAAATTAGTGACAGGTGGTTCAGGATTAGCCGCTTATATGGCACAACATAAAGCACAGGGTAAACAACATCAAGCTTTTGTGCCAACTAAAAATAAAACTGTCATTTTATCGGGTTCTTGTTCAGTGATGACAAATAAACAGGTGGCTGATTATCAAGCGAAAGCAGCAAGTAAGTGGCTGGATGTTGAACAGGCACTTACCCGTGATGACTATGTTGAAACGTTGTTTAATTGGGTAGTTGAGCATCTTGATGGCGCTTATGCACCATTGGTTTATGCCACAGTACCACCAGAACAATTAAAACAGATTCAACAAAAATTTGGGGCAGATATTGCTAGCCAAGCGATTGAAAGAACTTTTGCTCAACTTGCGGGCAGATTACGTGATTATGGTGTAACCAACTTTATTACTGCGGGTGGAGAAACCTCAAGTATTGTAGTGCAACAACTCGGATTTAAAGGTTTCCGTATTGGTAAACAGATTGCGCCAGGCGTACCTTGGTTAGCGGCTTTAGATGCACCGATCTATCTTGCCCTAAAGTCAGGTAACTTTGGGAAAGAGGCTTTCTTTAGTCAAGCACAGGAGATGATGCAATGAATGAACAAGAAGTTAAAACATTGTTAGTCGAACTCTCTCGCTCTTTGTTTGAACGTGGGTTTAGTGTTGGTGGTGCAGGTAATATCTCAGTACGTCTTGGTGAAAATCGCTTTTTAGTTACTCCAACAGGTTCATCATTAGGGCGTTTAAAAGCAGATGAACTTTCTGTAATTGATGGTGAAGGAAATGTGTTAAGTGGGAAAAAACCATCAAAAGAGTATTTCTTCCATTTGGCACTTTATCAAAAGAAACCTGAATGTAATGCAATTGTCCACCTACATTCGACTTATTTGACAGCATTATCTTGTAAGGCTGATTTGGATTATAGCAATGCGATGAAAGCCTTTACACCATACTATGTGATGCGAGTCGGTCCATTACCAGTAATTCCTTATTATCGCCCGGGTGCAGCAGAAATTGGACGTGATTTAGCTGCTAAAGCGGATCAAAGTAAAGCCTTTTTACTTGCGAATCATGGTGTTGTGGTTTGTGGTACGGATTTACAGGATGCCGTTGATAATACAGAGGAATTAGAAGAAACCGCAAAATTACTCTTCATCTTACAAGGGCAAAATGTGCGTTATCTTACTGATGAAGAAGTGAACGACTTAAAAAATAGGGGGAAATAATTATGCCTAAATTTGCTGCTAATTTATCAATGATGTTTACCGAGCTGCCTTTTTTAGATCGTTTTGAAGCTGCGGCTAAAGCAGGGTTTAAATATGTAGAATATTTATTCCCTTATGAATATCCAGCAGCAGAACTTAAAGCAAAATTAGATCAATATGGCTTAAAACAAGTGTTATTCAATACTGCGCCAGGCAATATTGCCGCTGGTGAATGGGGCGTTTCAGCAATACCAGGACGAGAAGCAGAAAGCCATCGGGATATTGATAAAGCGTTAGAGTATGCGATAGCGCTAGAGTGTCCAAGAGTTCTTGTTATGGCTGGTGTGGTACCAGATCCAAAAGAGTATGCAAAATATAAACAAACATTTATTGATAATGTTCGTTATGCTGCAGATAAGTTTAAACCTCACGGTATTGATGTGATGTTAGAAGCATTAAGTGCAGCTGTTAAACCAAATTATTTATATGCAAGTCAATATCAAACACTAGAGTTAATTGATTTGATTGACCGAGATAATGTGTTTGTTCAATTAGATTACTTCCATGCTCAAATTGTCGAAGGTAATTTGTCACAGATAACAGATGACGTAAAAAGCAAGTTAGGTCATATCCAAATTGCTTCTGTGCCAGATAGACATGAACCAGATGAAGGTGAAATCAATTATACCCATATTTTCAATAAGTTAGATGAAATCGGTTATGACGGTTGGGTGGGTTGTGAATATAACCCAAGAGGAAAAACCGAAGATGGGTTAGGTTGGTTTGAGCAATATAAGAAATAGTGATAATAGCGAGGAAATAATATGAAAATTGTAATTACTGGTGGACAAGGCTTTTTGGGTCAAAGATTAGCTAAGACTTTATTACAACAAGAAAAAGTATTAATTGATGAGCTTATTTTAGTTGATATTAATGAACCAGTTATTCCTAATCAAGATAAGCGTGTCCGTAGTGTAAAAATGGATTTGAGATCACCAGATTCAGTTAAAGAGATCATAACTAAGGATGTAGATGCTGTATTCCATTTAGCAGCGATTGTAAGTAGTCACGCAGAAGAAGATCCAGATCTTGGTTATGAAATAAATTTTTTATCAACACGAAATTTGTTAGAAAGATGTAGAGCAGTTAATCCTAAGATTCGCTTTATTTTTTCTAGTTCATTAGCTGTGTTTGGTGGAAAACTACCAGAAGTAATTGAAGATCAGACAGCGGTTACACCTCAATCAACTTATGGTTCACAAAAAGCAATGTGTGAACTATTAATCAATGATTATTCTAGAAAAGGTTTTGTTGATGGCATTGTTTTACGTTTACCAACGATTTGTATTCGCCCAGGAAAACCAAATAAAGCAGCATCATCGTTTGTAAGTGGCATTATACGTGAACCATTAACAGGTGAAATGGCTAATTGTCCTGTAGATAAGTCTTTAGCGTTGTGGTTGTCTAGTCCTGACACAGTGATTAACAATTTTATTCATGCTTTATCTTTGCCATCTTTAGCACCTAGAGATTGGCATGTCATTAATCTTCCTGGATTCACTATTACCGTAGAATCTATGTTAAATGAATTAGCACTGATTAAAGGGGAGGAAATTCTTAATAAAGTTACTTACCAATTTGATTCAAAAATTAACGATATTGTCGCAAGTTGGCCTGCAAAAATTGATATTGCTAGAGCATTATCGCTAGGTTTCTGTGTTGATAATAATTTTGCTGATGTTATTCATCAATTTATAAATAAAGATCTATAACAGGAGAAATCACTATGTTTGGTTTACCGATTCCTATAGTAGGATTAATTATTGCTGTAGCAGTATTATTATATTTGGTATTACGTACGAGAGTACACGCATTTATAGCTATGCTGATAGCATCAGCAATTGCTGGGTTAGTTGGAGGCTTAAATGCCTCTGATACATTGTCTGTTATTTCTAAAGGTTTCGGTAGTACTTTAGGCAGTATTGGTTTAGTTATTGGCTTAGGCGTTATGATGGGTAGTATTCTAGAAGTATCTGGTGCAGCAGAGAAAATGGCATATAGCTTTATCAAGTTCCTAGGCAAGAAAAGAGAAGAGTGGGCTTTAGCGATTACTGGATATATTGTAAGTATTCCAATTTTTGTGGATTCTGCATTTGTAATTTTATATCCAGTAGCAAAAGCATTAGCTAAAAATGGCAAACGTTCACTTCTCACTTTAGGGGTTGCTTTGGCTGGGGGATTGGTGGTTACTCACCATACTGTTCCACCAACACCAGGCCCATTAGGTGTTGCTGGTTTATTTGGGGTAGATGTTGGTGCAATGTTATTACTTGGAATGTTGTTTGCCATTCCAGCAGTGATTGGGATTGTTTTTTATGCTAAATGGTTAGATAAAAAATATCCGGAATTCAATCAACAAGTTTTTAGCGAAGAAGAATTAAAACATAAATATGACAATTACATTGCAGAGAAAGAGAAAAAAGACCTACCAAGCCTCACTCTTTCAATGCTACCAATTGTGTTACCTATTGTTCTTATTTTCATCAAAGCAATTATTGACTTATTGATAAAACAAAAAGTTTTCCCTGAAATGGCAAACGGTTATTTTTACCAAATTATTACCTTTGTGGGAAGCCCTATTACTGCATTAGCTATAAGTGTTTTAGTTGCTGTATATACTTTATTGCCTAATGTTGATAAACATACAACGTCACTTCATCTAGAAGAGGGAGTAAAAACAGCAGGTATTATTTTACTTGTAACTGGTGCTGGTGGTGCATTGGGAGCTGTTTTGAGAGATAGTGGAGCAGGAAAACAACTTGCAGAGCAAGTAGCTAGCTTACCTATTTCTCCAATCTTAATTCCATTTATTGTTTCGACACTTGTCAGATTTATCCAAGGTTCTGGTACAGTTGCGATGGTTACTGCTGCATCTATTTCAGCTCCTATCCTAATGGCTATGCCAAATGTAAATATGTTACTGGCTGCACAAGCTGCAACTATGGGATCACTATTCTTTGGTTACTTTAATGATAGTTTATTCTGGGTCGTTAACAGAATGATGGGGATTAGTGAAGTGAAAAAACAAATGATAGTTTGGTCTATTCCAACAACTATTGCATGGGCAATTGGCGGTAGTTGCGTAATTATTGCAAATCTTATTTTTGGAACAGATGGTTCAGTACTTGATTTAGTATTCCCATTGGTTGTACTTGCTGCAATTGTATTATATGTAAGATTACAAAATAAAAAGTTGTAGTAAATATTAATTTTATGATTATATTAATCCCCAATTTTTATTGGGGATTAATATTTTGTGAGCGTTATTTCAAACACACACTAAAATCATCAGCAATCTGCTGTAAAAATGCACTATAAGAGCCTTTACCTAAAGACACTTTTTCTCCCATAGGGTCGAGTTTTCCAACTTTAACATCAGTGCCTTTTTGTAAGGTTTCAATGACTTTAGGTGTAAATTGCGGTTCTGCAAATAAACATTGAACTTTATGTTCCTCAATTTCTTGTTTAATTTCCGCTAATTTTTTTGCACCTGGAGCAATTAATGGGTTAATGGTGAAATAACCTGTTTGTTTTAGACCATAGGCATTTTCAAAATAACGATAAGCATCATGGAATACATAGAAACCTTTATCAGCAAAAGCCGAAAGTTGTTTACTAAGTTTGTTATTTTTCTCAGTTAATTGTTGAGTAAACTCTGCGAGATTAGCAGTAATTTTTTCTTTTTGTTGTGGATAATGTTGGATAAGTTGTTCAGCTAATTGTTCTGCAACACGTTGGCTAATTGCTGGTGAGAACCATACGTGCCAATCTTGTTCTAATTCTCCATGTTCATGTTCATGTTCATGTTCATGTTCATGTTCATGTTCATGATCGTGATCAGAATGTTGATGGTCGTGGTCGTGGTCGTGACCATGTTCATGATCGTGGTGATGAGCAGAAGTTTCACCAAGTAGCGACTCAAGCCCTTTAATATCACTGATAGTTAAAACCGTTTTTGGATCACGCTTTTCAATTGATTTTTCTAAAAAGGCATCAATATCCTCACCAACCCAAAGTACAAACTCAGCATCACGGACACGTTTTACATCAGATGGTTTAAGGCTGTAATCATGAGGAGAGGCGCCAGCTGGCACTAAAACTTGAGTTTGTGTGACACCATCTGCAATAGATGAAGCAATAAACCCTAAAGGACGAACTGATGTCAGGATATCAGCATTGGCTAAAGTAGTAATTGCATAGGCAGATAAAGCTAATGTAATTTTATTAATGTTTTTCAATGATTTAGACATATAAATTCCTCACATACAGTAATTAAGGGCAATTAAACTATGCCTATTTAATCTAAAAAGCAAGCGTTATTCTGTAAAAGAGAGTAAATGTAATTGAGAGGGATTATCATTAAATGCCCTTATCAATGGTTATAAGGGCGAGTTAGTTTTAGAGTTTAATCTTTCTTAATCGATTAGCATTAACCACAACAGTCACAGAACTACATGCCATCGCTAATGCTGCCCACATTGGATTTAATAAACCTAATGCAGCGACAGGAATTAAAATCACGTTGTAAATAAAAGCAAAAAATAAGCTCAATTTAATGTTGTTAAAAATGGCTCTAGCAATATGGATTGCATTCACTAACGTTGTTAATTGGGTGTTTAACAAAGTGAGATCAGCGGTTTCCATAGAAACTTTTGCTCCGCTTCCCATAGCAATTGCAACATCAGCTGTCACGAATGCTTGAGCATCATTAACACCATCACCTACCATTGCAGTAACTTGATGTTGTTGGCTTTGTGCAATATTTTCAGCTTTATCCTGAGGGGTTGCTTGAGCAATGATCTTATCAATCCCAAGTTGTTGTGCAAAGGCATTAGCGGTTTGTGAATTATCCCCAGTTAGCATAACACATTGGATACCCATTGCTTGTAGCTGTTGTAAGGCAGATAACGCATCAGGTTTAATTTGATCGCTGATAGCAAATACATTCACTAACTGCTGTTGTTTGGCTAAAAAGACAAGACTAGCGGCATTTTGTAAATGCTGCTGAATAAATGCTTGGCTTGCTGCAATATCAATTTGTTGTTCTTGCATAAAGCATAGGCTTCCTAGTAACCATTGTTCATTGTTAATCGTTGCTTCCAGCCCTTTCCCTGCAATACTATTGGTTGCTTGCACAGGGATTATAGATACCTTGTGTTGTTTAGCAAATTGGATAATCGCATCTGCTAACGGGTGAACCATTTGTTGCTCAATACTTGCAGCAATCGATAAACTGGATAAATCATCTTTCCAGGCAGCAGTAACGCTAGTTTTGCCAGTAGTTAGTGTTCCCGTTTTATCAAAAAAGATACGCTGAACTTTCGTTAATTGCTGTAATCCGTTGGCTTCTTTAACTAAAATCCCTAATTTGGCAGCTTGTCCAGTACCAACAATAATGGACATCGGAATAGCGAGTCCTAAAGCACAAGGACAGGAGATGACTAATACTGATGTCGCTGCTAATAAGGCATCACTAAAAGTTGCACCAAAACTTAACCAAACTATACAGGTAATAACAGCAAGCCCAATTACTACGGGAACAAAAATCGCTGCAATTTTATCTACTAAAGTTGCTAATTGTGGCTTAGAGGTTTGAGCCTGATCGATAGTGTGGATCATGTGGGCTAATGTGGTACTGCGCCCTGTTTGTGTGGCAAGAATTTGCCCACCACCATTATTCACTAAAGTTCCTGCTATGACAGAATCGCCCACCATTTTTTTAATTGGTTGAGATTCACCAGTTAGCATTGCTTCATTTACCCATAACTCTCCTAATTTCACTGTGCCATCAACTGGAATTTTATCGCCAGTTTGTAATTGAACCAGCATATTAGGTTTAACCTGCTTGGTTGGAATAGTAATAGGGTTGCCATTTTCAATTACCGTAGTTTGATTAGGGAGTAAATCCATTAAGGCAGAAAGTGCTTTGCTGGCAGATTTTTTACCTCTGCTTTCTAAAATTTTGCCAATATTCACAAAACCGATCACCATTAATCCTGCATCAAGGTAGAGATGATGCTGAGAAAAAGCGTGTGGAAAAAGAATAATACACAATGAAAGTAGAAAACTGGTTAAAGCTCCTAATGCTACTAAGGTATCCATTGAAGTTGTTCTATGGCGTAAGTTAATCCAAGCTCGAACAAAGAAATGTTTACCTGAATAATAAATTGCACCAGCTACAATTAAACTGATGATTGAGTAAATCACCTGATAGGTGGCAGGTTGTTTAACGCCAAGTTGAGTATAACTTGGTAACCAATCAAACCACATCGCAAACATAAGCGCAAAGCCTACAATGAGAGCGACAGTAGCTTGCCTACTTTTATGTTTAATTTGTTGTTGAAACTGTTGTTCGATGCGTGTTGCACGAGTAATTTCATCCTCAAGTAAATCTGCATGATAGCCCGCTTGGCTAACGGCAGCACAAATTTGTTGAGGATTACCGCCAATTACAGTTGCGGTATTATCAGCAAGATTTACACGCGCGGAAGCCACTTGATCTACTTGTCGAATTGCCTTTTCGACTTTTGCGACACAAGCAGCACAAGACATTCCTTCAATTAAAAAAAGTTGTTCATCAGCGGATTCACTGTGTTGAACGCTTTTTTGAATTGGTTGGTCAGAGAGAGAAGCTAATGATTCAACGTGTTGTAGCGCTTGAGATTGTTGCGTTGGTTCAACACGTTGATTAGCTACTTTGCTGAGAATCCAGCTTGTTCAACTGCCTGAATTAAGGTTTCGAGAGTAGCATCTCCATAAACTTTAGCACTGGTTTTTTCCACCTCTGCATAGACAACATCATCAAGATTTTCTAATGCAGTACGAACGCTTTTGACACAATGTTGGCAGTTTAAACCTGATAATGAAAGGGTATGACTTGGTGTGGTTGCTACTTCTGCTTGATAGCCCGCTGCTTCAACAGCGTGAATTAAGGTTTCTGCGGTGGCTTCTCCTTCTACTTTAGCATAATGTAGAGAAACTTTTGCTTGTTGTACGCCATTTACGGCATTAAGTGCATTAGTGACACTTTTAACACAATGTTGGCAAGATAAGTCAGCAAGTTTAAGTAAAATCATCATTATTTCTCCTTATTAATTTCCAATTTTTGAAACGGTGCTACAATAAACCTTCCTGTAAGGTAAGAGTCAAGAGGAAAATATGTATATTAATGAAGTAGCAAAATTGACTAATTTAACCACAAAAGCAATCCGTTTTTATGAAGAGAAAGGTTTGATTAGTGCGCCAAGTCGTAGTGCGAATGGGTATCGCCAATATGGAGTACAGCATATTGAAGCCTTAAATTTAATTCGGGAAGCGAGAGAAATAGGGTTTTCTTTGCCAGAGTGTGAGCAATTATTATCGTTATATCATAATCCACATCGCCGTAGTGCGGACGTGAAAGCACAGACTTTGGCAAAAATTTCAGAAATAGATCAACAAATTACACGTTTACAGCAAATGCGAGAAAAATTAATGGCATTGGCTGAGCAATGCCCTGGAGATGATAGTGAAGATTGCCCAATTATTAATTCACTAAGTGGGCAAAGTTGTTGTCATCATAAAGCATCACTGCACAACAAGTAATCCCATACAGCCTTTATCAGCTAACAACAAATTTGATGCTCCAAAAATAAATGGATAAGAATTAGAAGATTGATTCTCGAATTTAACCAGAGTTCGAGTTTCACCTTCAACCCAAACCGTATCAGTCCAGGCGAGTTGAGCTTTTGTTAATCGTTTACCATTTTGCTGTTCAATTAAGAATTTAGCACCTTGTAATTGGAATCCAGTAGGTTGATCAGCAGAGAGAATCCAACGTTCGACAGTATCGAGTTTGACAACAAGATCGATCCGACGCGGATCAAAACGGCGTTGGTTAATCATCGCATCTTGGGTGCTTAGTACAAAAGTTCGCTCTTTTACTGGGGTGAGCGGTAAACCTAAGTTTGCATCAGGTAATGTTGGTTTTTGTTGGGCAAATGCAGAGGCTAAGCCTTGAGGACGTAATTCGACTACTAGGTTATCCTCTAAATCATCCGACATTCCCAACATACTACGGACTTGATCAAATAACCCACGATCTTTACCAGCAAGCAATCTGACAGTTTGTCCTTGCGTTAAATTTACTAATACTTCAGCACGTTCACCCGGTACTAATAACAGTGTTTTAATTTCTTGTGGCTGAGAGAGGAAACCCAAACCAGAAGCAATTTTTAAAAGTGGTTGTTGATTATCTAGACTGAGATAATAAGGTCGAGAAACGGAAGCATTTAGTAAGCGTAAGCGAATAAAACCACGAGGAACGTTAAGGAAGCAGTTGCGTTGCCCATTTACAAAAAGTTGTTTACCTAAGAACTGATTTTTATCGAGGTTAAATAACTGTTGCCCCTCATAGTTAAGTGAAATATCTTGTAGGATTAAAGGAATATCGTTTTCGCCATATTTATTAGGAATTAAACCTTTCTTGCTTTGTTCATCTTCAATAATCCACATTCCCACTAAGCCACGATAACTTTGATAAGCGGAGCGACCGATAGTATCACTGTGATACCAACAAGTAGAGGCACTCTGTTTAATTGGAATAATAGGGGACCAAGAAGTTTGTGGGGCAATATTGCGGTTAATACTGCCAGAAATCTCGCCGTTAGCTTGTAAACCTTGAATATTAATAGCAATTGCTTCGCTGAGATTATTGCGATAAGTTAAACGCAAAAAATCATTTTGTTTCATTTTGATTGTTGGACCAAGATAAGAATCATTGAACCCCCAAGCATCAACTTTCTGTTTCCCATTAAATGCTTTTTTTACGTTACGTGCATTTAACAGGATAGGAGAGCCGCGTCCAACCGCAGTAAGAGGAGGAATCCATAACGGGACTTTATCTTCAGCGAAGGCGTAATGCGATACGCTACTGCTTGCTGCAAGCGCAAGAGAGCCTTGTAAAAATCGACGGCGAGAATAATTTCCCATGTTTCTCCTCCTTACTTAATCTCGATGGATATTTTTCCTGCGATAAAGATGATTTTTGATTTAAGTTTGGCGATGAGTTTGTGCAACTTCTGCATCAAGTTTAGCAAGATGCTGTTCCATAACATCATGGCAATGTTTAGCAAAATCTCGAACTGTTTCTCGACTGTAATCACTACTTGGAATTGGCGGTAACATTTCACAAATCACTTTACCATTGTTCCAACGATTAAGATTTACTTGTTGATGAGTAGAAGAACAAACAACAGGAACAACAGGAACACCCGCTTCAATAGCAGCATGAAAAGCACCTGTTTTAAAAGGTAATAATCCACGACCGCGGCTGCGGGTACCTTCAGGGAACATCCAAATAGAAAGGTTATCTTGGTGAATTCGTTTTGCTAAGGTAGTCATTGTATTGTGAGCTTTATTGCGATTTTCACGATCGATAAAAATGTTTCCTGTTGCCCAATATAACACCCCAAAAAATGGAACCCAGATTAGGCTTTTTTTACCAACACTAACGGTACGAGGCATCACCATATGTGAAATAGTGACCATATCATAGTTATTTTGGTGATTGCCGATATAAATACAACGTTCAAATTTATCTGCACCTTCAGGATAACGATATTCTACGGTTAAACCAAAAAGTGGGTGTAAACGTGCAAACCAATGAGCAAAAAGAGCGACATTATTTGGATTTTTAAAGCGGATAAGTGAGTAAATAGAACCAATTACGCAAATAAGAATACAACAAATAACAACAATAATAATACGAAGTAATTTAAGCATAGTTTGTCCCTCAAACAAATTGGAGCAAGTATAGCGAATTTGCCTAAATAAGTACAAAAGTAACGATAAAAGAAGAAAGCGTTAAACATAAAAATGCTTTATAGTATGCCTTTCGTTATTAATCATAAATGAAGATGAATAAACCAACTTATTTTATTGCTGATTTACATCTGAGTGAACAATCACCGCATTTATTAGCGTTATTTCGTTATTTTATGACGCAAATTGCTCCGCAAGCACAAGCTTTATATATTTTAGGTGACCTTTTTGATTTTTGGGTAGGCGATGATGAAAATTCTCCAGCTATCCAGGAAATTAAGCAGTTATTAAAGCAGCTTACTGCACAGGAAGTTCATTGTTATTTCTGTCATGGTAATCGTGATTTTTTACTGGGCGAGCGGTTTGCTAAAGAAACGGGGATTCAATTATTATCTGACTATCAGGTCATTGAGTTATATGGTAGAGTGACATTAGTGTGTCATGGGGATACATTGTGTACAGATGATGTAGCCTATCAGAAATTCCGTAAACGTGTACATCAGCGTTGGTTACAAAAACTTTTTCTTTGCTTGCCTTTGACTTATCGGATCAAACTAGCACAACGTATTCGTCAACAAAGCCAATATGATAAGCAAGGTAAAAGTACAGAAATTATGGATGTCAATTCTGTTGCGGTAGAGGATATTTTTACACGTTTTCAAGTGACGCAAATTATTCATGGGCATACCCATCGCCAAGCAATTCACACTTTATCAGAAAATAAAAGACGGATTGTGTTAGGTGATTGGCGAGAAGAACTTTCTATTTTTGTGGTTGAACCACAACATCAAGGCTATTTTGTGAATTTGGCGTTGCCTGAATAAAAAAGATGATTTTGGTGAAAAAAGAAAGCCCATAGTTATTTAACTATGGGCGAAACTTCTTTTGGTATAAAAACTAAATTTCATAAAAGGAGACAAATAAAACATAGTACCAAAAGAAAAAATTTGGCTCCTCCTGCTGGACTTGAACCAGCGACATATGGATTAACAGTCCACCGTTCTACCGACTGAACTAAGGAGGAATAGCCCCATTGGGCAATGCGGGCTGCATTTTATTGATTTTGGACCCTATTGTCAACAGATAGCATACGTTAATCTGATTTTATTAAATTATTTGCTTATATTTGTTGGTAATGAGGTGAAAATTTGTTGATCTAACAAGATATCTTGTAATGTATATTGTGATAATGACCGATAAAACGCAGCAAAAGCATTGACTAAAATAGGCGGTAATTGGCAATTTGCACTAATACAACATTGATTTCGCTCACCAAAACATTCGACAATGACACTTTTTTCTTCTGCAAGACGAATAATATCTCCTAAATTTAATTCACTTGGATGGCGATGCAATCGGATACCGCCTCCTTTACCACGAATAGATTGAATAAAATTATTCTTGGCTAAATGATGAATAACTTTCATTAAATGGTTTTCGGAAATATTATAGACTGTTGCAATTTCTTGAATAGTGGATAATTTTTCTTGATGTGCGGCTAAATAAAGCAGAACACGTAAATTATAATCAGTAAAGGTACTTAATTTCATAATAATTACTCGATAACGAATAAAGACAATAATATGGTACGCCTTATTAGTTATTGAAACAATGTTCTGCTTATTTGATTAACGTTTGACTTATCTTAGATCAAAATCCAGAAAATAATTGTAATAAGCCAAATAATATTGCTTCTTGTGGTATTTTTTGCTGATTAAGATAAAAATCTCCCTCTTTTTGTTCAAAATTAAACAGATAAGATTTATCGTTTTCAGTTAATACACCTTGCATGACTTGTTGTTGTAATGCGTGTTGGATATTTTGTTGAGTTTCCTCAATACTCACTTTGTTTTGTCCATTGGCATTATTTGTAAGAGTAACAAGACCAGAGAGCAATTTATTTATGAATGTTTTATCTAAAGAAAGATTAAATTTAAATTGTTCAAATATCTTGCCAATTTGCCCTTGCAGGGTGGACGTAAAATCAGTTTTCGCTAATTTAATATGAGTATTTAACGCAAATTTACCCTGATCATCAAAGAGTTCAATTGGTTTAATAATTAATTCAGGTTGATGATTCACTAATACATCTAATGCTTGATCGACAGCTGATTGGTCTTCAACAAATAGGGCATAGATTAATTGAGAAAATGCATCGCCTTTAAGGTGATTAATTTGTAATACAGAGTTTTGTGCAAATTGTGTAGAGGATGAGTTATCTCCTAAACTGATATTTTTTGTATTAGAGGTGTTATGAAGTGAATAAAAATCAGCATCTTTAATTAATTCATAATTACTGGTTTGATCTTGATAATTTAGGATGATACGTTGATCAGAATTTTTGTCTATTGGTTGAGAAATAGAAAATTCTTTAACCGAACTTAAGCCTTTGCCAGTTGCTAAGTATTTCCATTCTGTTAATTGTAGATCACCTTGGGTAACAACCTTATTCATCACTAATTGAGTTGGTAATTTTTGCGGATCTGTTTTGATATACATATCCAAGTGATCAATATCCATTAAATATTTGATTGCTTTTTTCTCATCAATTTGTAATTGGTATTTACTGCTAGACCAATTACTTTGCGTATCTGATTTTTCATCTTTGAATGATCCAGCATTAATTAGTAGATTAATATCAACTTGTTGTTGATATCCCACATCAACATTTAATACAAAAGGTTGTCCACTCGGGAAAAGATTAAATATTGAGGCTGTTTTTTCATTTTTAATTAATGTTGTTTCAGTAGAAGCTGCAACGGGCTTGAAGTTAAATTGTTGCAGCAGGTTGAGTGGTAATGCACCATGGTAAATTTTACTATGTAGTGGCATAGTTAGTTCACCAATTTGTAGATCATATTGCATATCACTAGAGAATAGATGCCGTTCTAATTTGACGTTTTCAATTTTAATGATGCCATTATCATTAATTTTTTGGATCACTTGTGGGTAATTCTTTTCAATTTGTGATCCTGTGTACCAAGCGTTACCAACCCAAACGCTTCCAAGCACAATAATGGCAGCAGGAACGATTGCCCATTTTTTCTGCATAATATTCTCCTTAGTTATTTATTTTTTGGTTAGTGAAATTTATTTACACTGATTTTGTGGTTTATTTGCCATGATCTCAATAATTTGGAAATCAGTATGCTGCATACTTTTACAGGCAATAGAACAAAGATTATCAATGCTGCGATCAATTGTATGTTCAACGATACCTTCATCACCAGTTACCCCTGTTTGATTCATCGCCATTAAAACGGATTTATAGGCAGAGGTAACACTAGTAGATACTTTCATTGCACAGCTGTTGGCAGCCCCATCACATAACATACCGCTAATATCTCCAATCATACTGCTAATCGCCATCGCTGCAGTTTCAAAGCGATTCGTAATCAGATAAGAGATACCAGCACAACTTCCCATTGCGGCAGTAGTAACCGCACAAAGTGCAGAGAGTTTTGGCAGTTTACTGTGAATAAAAATAGCCATTAAATGGGATAGAAAGAATGCTCGGGTGCGTTGTTCTGCCGTAACATTTAGGTGGTTAGCGACAACCACAACGGGCATCGTAGCAGTAATGCCTTGATTACCCGATCCAGAATTACTCATTGCAGGAAGAGTGGCGCCACCCATTCTGGCATCAGAAGCTGCTGTGGTTTGGATCATAATTCGCGATAATAAATCATCAGATAACAGACCGTCGCCAATATGTTTTTGTAGTGTACGTGCAATATGTAAGCCATAATCTTGGCGAAGCCCTTCTTGTGAAAGTGCGGCATTTAATTTTTCAGCTTGATTAATAAACTCTATTTTGTCTAAGGCTACTTGCATGGAAAAATCAAAGATATCTTTTGCCGCTAATTGATTAAAAATAGTATATAGATCATTGTCAGCCGCTAATTTAGGCGGGGCTTGATAAATAATTTGATCATTTTTTTCAATCAACATAATTTGAGTATGTTGATCTTCAATCACGACACGCACCCAATCGTTATCCGCGTATAAAGTGGACTCTGCATAAAGAATATGATCAGTTTGTTTGATAGAAACAGAAACTAAATTTTGTTTAAGCAGTTCTTTGGCTTGGGTAATTTGTGCAGAGGAAATATGTTTTAAGACCTCTAAACCTGCATCAGCATCACCACCAATTGCGCCAATGGCAGCCGCAATAGGTAAACCAACCATGCCAGTGCCTGGAACAGAAACACCTAAGCCATTTTTCATTAAGTTTGGCGAAACTTTTCCAACAATTCTTTCTGGGGTTTTTCCTAAATATTTGGCGGCAGTTGCAGATGCTAATGCAAGAGAAATCGGTTCGGTACAGCCTAGGGCAGGCACAACATCTTGTTTAACAATTTCAATTAGTGCTTGTTCGAAAGGTTGTAAGGATGGATTCATAAGACCTCTTAAATCATAAGCTAAATTTTACGTAAAAATTTCCCCACTAAATATACACGGTAATGTAATAAGTGCTAGTAAAATCAGTAAAAATCTGATGATTTTTCTTGAGAGTAGAGAAAATTAAAAAATTTTTTATGAATGCCCCTTGAAAATCTGATTTTAAGTTCAATTTAGTGTGGCACGAATGATAAGGCGAGCAAGTTTAACTAAAGAAAAATTTAAATTTGCCCTTGTAATTGATAAAAAGAGCCTTATTTAGTCGAACGTCAAAAAAACGAATTTAAAATCAGGAGAATAACGATTATGGGAAAAATTATTGGTATTGACTTAGGTACAACAAACTCATGTGTTGCAGTAATGGATGGTGATAAACCACGTGTTATTGAAAATGCTGAAGGTGATCGTACAACCCCGTCAATTATTGCATATACACAAGATGGTGAAACATTAGTTGGTCAACCTGCAAAACGTCAAGCAGTAACAAATCCAAAAAATACTTTATTTGCAATTAAACGTTTAATTGGTCGTCGTTTTACCGATGATGAAGTACAACGTGATGTTAGCATTATGCCATTTGACATTGTGAAAGCAGATAATGGTGATGCTTGGGTTGAAGTAAAAGGTGACAAAATGGCACCACCACAAATTTCTGCTGAAGTATTGAAAAAAATGAAGAAAACAGCAGAAGATTTCTTAGGTGAAACTGTAACTGAAGCAGTAATTACTGTGCCTGCTTACTTCAATGACGCACAACGTCAAGCAACTAAAGATGCAGGTCGTATTGCAGGATTAGAAGTAAAACGTATCATTAACGAACCAACAGCAGCCGCATTGGCTTATGGTTTAGATAAAGCAAATGGTAACCATACTATTGCAGTATATGACTTAGGTGGTGGTACATTCGACCTTTCTATTATTGAAATTGATGAAGTTGATGGTGAAAAAACTTTCGAAGTATTAGCGACTAATGGTGATACACACTTAGGTGGTGAAGACTTTGATAACCGCGTAATTAATTATTTAGTTGATGAATTTAAGAAAGAACAAGGCATTGATTTACGTAACGATCCATTAGCAATGCAACGTTTGAAAGAAGCTGGTGAAAAAGCGAAGATTGAGCTTTCTTCAGCACAACAAACAGATGTTAACTTACCATACATCACAGCAGATGCGACTGGACCAAAACACTTAAACATTAAGTTAACTCGTGCAAAATTAGAATCTTTAGTTGAAGATCTTGTTGCTAAATCAATGGAACCAATTCGTGTGGCATTAAAAGATGCGGATTTAAGTGTTTCTGAAATTAATGATGTTATCTTAGTTGGTGGTCAAACTCGTATGCCATTAGTACAGCAAAAAGTTGCTGAATTCTTTGGTAAAGAACCACGTAAAGATGTAAACCCAGATGAAGCAGTTGCGATTGGTGCAGCGGTACAAGGTGGTGTATTAGCGGGTGATGTAAAAGACGTATTGTTATTAGATGTTACTCCATTATCACTTGGTATCGAAACTATGGGTGGTGTAATGACTACCTTAATTGAAAAGAATACAACGATTCCAACGAAGAAATCACAAGTATTCTCAACTGCTGAAGATAACCAAAGTGCAGTAACAATCCACGTGTTACAAGGTGAACGTAAACGTGCAGCAGATAATAAATCATTAGGTCAATTCAATTTAGAAGGTATCAACCCAGCACCGCGCGGTATGCCACAAATTGAAGTTACCTTTGATATTGATGCTGATGGTATTATCCATGTATCTGCAAAAGATAAAGGTACTGGTAAAGAACAACAAATTACGATTAAAGCTTCTTCAGGTTTAAGCGATGAAGAAATTCAACAAATGGTACGTGATGCAGAAGCTAATGCTGAAGCAGACCGTAAATTTGAAGAATTAGTACAAGCTCGTAACCAAGCAGATCACTTAGTTCACTCAACTCGTAAACAATTAAGTGAAGTAGGAGCAAATCTTGCTGCGAGTGATAAAGAAGCTATTGAAAAAGCAGCGAATGAGTTAGAAGCAGCTGCGAAAGGTGAAGATAAAGCAGCAATTGAAGCGAAAACTCAAGCTTTAATTCAAGCAGCAGAAAAATTAATGCAAGCAGCTCAACAACAAGCTCAAGCAGGTCAAGCTCAGCAACAACAAGCACAAGGTAGTGCAAAGAACAACGGTGATGATGTTGTTGATGCAGAGTTTGAAGAGGTAAAAGATAAATAATCTATCCTCCTGATGTGGTAGCTTAAGTTGTTGTATGAGCTACCACAAATTACGAATGGGCGAAGGTGAAATACCTCGCCCTTTTAGCGTATCCAAAGGGGAGAATTTCATCTCCCATTTCATAAAGAAATAGGAAAGCGAATGGCAAAACGTGATTATTATGAAGTGCTAGGTGTATCAAGATCTGATGATGAAAAAGCGATCAAGAAAGCCTATAAACGCTTAGCAATGAAATTGCACCCAGACCGTAATCAAGGTGATAAAGACGCTGCGGAAAAGTTTAAAGAAGTGCAAGAAGCCTATGATGTATTAGGGGATAAAGAGAAACGTGCTGCTTATGATCAATATGGTCATGCTGCCTTTGAACAAGGTGGTGCTGGAGCTGGTGGTTTTGGCGGTGCTGATTTTGGTGATATTTTTGGTGATATCTTTAGTGATATGTTTGGTGGCGGACGTGGTCGCCAACGTGTAGTGCGTGGTGAAGATCTCCGTTATGATTTAGAGATTACGTTGGAAGAAGCGGTCAAAGGTGTCAGCAAAGATATCCGTATTGCAACATTAGCAACTTGTGATACTTGTCATGGTACAGGTGCAAAAGCAGGTTCTAAAGTGGACACGTGTGGCTATTGCCATGGTTCTGGACGTATCCGCCGTCAAAGTGGTTTCTTTGTACAAGAACAAACTTGTCCTCATTGTCATGGTACTGGAAAAATTATTGAACAACCGTGTGACAGTTGTCATGGCGATGGTCGAGTTCATAAACATAAAAATCTTTCAGTGAAAGTACCTGCCGGTGTAGATACTGGTAATCAGCTTCGCTTAAATGGTGAAGGCGCAGCAGGTGAGAATGGTGCACCACCGGGAGATCTCTATGTTGTCATTCATGTGAAAGAGCATGATATTTTCCAACGTGATGGAAATAATTTGTACTGTGAAGTACCAATCAGTTTCACCCTTGCTGCATTGGGTGGTGAGATTGAAGTGCCAACTTTAGATGGTAAAGTGAAATTAAAAATCCCAGAAGAAACACAAACAGGTAAATTATTCCGATTACGTGGTAAAGGCGTGACTTCAACCCGTTCACATTATCAAGGTGATTTAATTTGTCGTGTGATTGTTGAAACACCAGTGAAACTAAATAAAGAACAAAAAGCGTTATTGCAACAATTTGAAAAGAGTTTGGAAGGGCGTAATCAACACCGTCCAAAAGAAAGTGGCTTTTTAGATGGGGTAAAACGTTTCTTTGATAATTTAGGTAAGTAGTTAAATTAATTGAAAAAATAGCG
>NZ_JAQIBB010000053.1:0-31614 GCF_027920745.1 Gallibacterium faecale
CTATCCTTAGTTTTATACACCAAATCAGAAATTTCTGTTGTTGGATTAAAGCCTGTTGATGATTTTATGAGTAATTCCCTAATATCATCTATTTTATATTCATTACACAAATTATCTAAACTCTCTAAAATATTAGATAATTTATCCCATTCAATCATTATTTCTGTTGCTGTCATTATTCTAGGATGCTCTGTTCCATGGACATTTTCTCCAATTAATAATTCCTCATATAGTTTTTCTCCAGGTCTTAGTCCTGTAACTTTAATTTCCATATCACCATTTGGATTTTTTTCATTTTTTACTGTTAAACCACTTAAATTAATCATTTTAACAGCCAGATCATATATTTTTACAGGTTCTCCCATATCCAAAACAAATACGTCTCCTCCTTTTCCCATTGCACCTGCTTGAATAACTAAAGATGCAGCCTCTGGAATCGTCATAAAAAAGCGAGTAATTTTTCTATGAGTTAGAGTTATAGGACCACCTTCTTGTATTTGTTTATTAAATAATGGTACTACTGAACCAGATGAGCCAAGAACATTTCCAAAACGGACCATACAAAAACGAGTTACATTTTGTTTCTTTGCTAACGCCTGTAGAATCAACTCAGCCATTCTTTTTGTTGTTCCCATAATATTTGTCGGATGAACTGCTTTATCAGTTGAAATTAGCACAAATGTTGATACATTTGCCTCTATCGCAGATTTAGCACAATTTAGCGTCCCAAAAATATTATTTCTGATTCCTTCAATTACATTATATTCAACTAAAGGTACATGCTTGTATGCTGCAGCATGATAAACAGTATCTACATGAAAAGAATTCATGATAACATCTAATCGATGCTTTCTTTGCACTGAACCTAGTAAAGGGATTAACTCTATATTATTGGATCTAACAAAATTATTCTTTGATAATTCTTGGTGAATTTGATACAAAGAAAACTCATTTAATTCAAACAATAATAACTTTTGAGGTTTCTGCTTAATAATTTGACGGCATAATTCTGATCCAATGGATCCTCCTGCACCAGTAACCATCACACACTTATTTTTTATATCTTGATCTAATAAAGAATCAATCGGAGTAACAGAATCTCTTCCTAATAAGTCATGGATAGATACCTTATTTAGTGTGGTTAAATGTGCTTTGCCACTAACAATATCTTCCATACCAGGAATACTCAAAACTTCACATTTATATTTACTAATTTTATTAATAATATTTTTTCTCTGAAATTGGCTAGCACTTGGCATAGCTAATAAGATTTTTTTAATATTTCTTGATTGAATTAACTTATCCAATGATTGAGGATTATATACTGTAATTCCATGTAATATAGTACGGTGTAATTTTTGATTATCATCTACAAACCCTACAACTAAATAATTTGTAGATTGATTTAACGCTGTTAATAATTGTCTTCCGGAACTACCTGCACCATATATGATAACCCTTATCTTTTCATAGTGATCATAATTTAATAAACTTCTAGCTAGAAAACGTGTTGATATTACAAAAATAGAAACAAAAATAAAGTATAAAAACAGTACTGTTCTTGGTAGATTTGTTTGTAGTAAAAATGAGATTAAAAGTAATATTGAAGTTGATATTATTGTTCCAATAATAGCTATCTGAGTAAATTTTATAGTTATAAAGCGTAAAACAGCTCTATATAAGCCAATTTTTATAAATATAATGATAGAAAATATACTAACTATAGAAATCACTAACCAATTAGATACCTGTATAACTTCATAGTGAAAATCAAGTCTAATTCCTAACGCTAAAAAATAAGAACTAATAATAAGGAAAAAATCAATAAAGATTGAAATTACTCTTTTAGCTACTCGAGGAAGCCCTAGTAAATAACTAAGCATTGTATCCGCCTATAAAATAATTTTATAAATTGTCTTAAATATAATTTTTATATCTTCTAATATAGAAATGTTAGAGGCATACTCTACATAGAATTTAGCCTTTAAAGGCATTATTATATCAATGTATGCCTGTTTTGGATCTTCATATTTAGACAATATATTATTTTCATCTATCATTTCTATCGATGCTCGATCTGTAATTCCTGGTTTAACTGAAAGAATTTTATTTTTAATTTCTGTAGGATATAAATTCATAAACTCTGGTATTTCTGGCCTAGGCCCAACTAAACTCATATCACCTAAGAAAACATCTATCAGTTGAGCTAACTCATCTACTTTATATTTTCGAAGAAAACTACCTGAACGAGTGATACGGCTATCTTTTCCTATAGTCAACCCTCCATCTTTTTCAGAATTCATCTTCATAGTCCTAAACTTATGAATTCTGAATAGTTTATTATCTTTACCAACTCTCACCTGGCGAAAAAAAATATCACCAGGAGAATCAAGCTTGATCCAAATGGATACAAATAAAAAAAGTGGAGATAATACAACTAACCCTAATAAAGAAAAAAATATATCAAAGATTCTTTTAAAGAATAACGTACTATACATTATTTAATATATCCTTTATCGCCATAATCACTCTTGTTTGATCATCTTCTGTCATTGCAGTAAATAATGGAATAGAAACAATTCTGTGATATACATCTTCTGCTATAGGAAAATCTTCTGATTGTAACTTATACATATCTCTCCATACAGGGTGTCTATGTAAAGGAATAAAATGAACTGAACAGCCAATTCCTTTTTCTGACATTTTTAAAATAAACTCTTCTCTTGTAATATTAATATTTTCCTTTAAACGAATCGGATAAATATGCCAAGCATGAGTTGAATTTAATTCTTCTGATCTAGGAGGTAATTCGATTGGTAGGTTAGCTAATTCTATATCATATCGTTTTGCCATTTTTTCTCTTTTATCATAGAAAGAATCTATTTTCTTCAACTGTTGTAGCCCTATTGCCGCACAAATATCAGGCATATTATATTTAAATCCTGGCTCGATAACTTCATAGTACCATGCTGGCGTCTTTGATCGATAACGATCAAATGCATCTCGGCTAATTCCATGTAATCTCATTATTTTAGCTCTTTCAATAATATCTGAATGTTTAGATACTAACATTCCTCCTTCAGCAGTAGTCATAGTTTTATTTGCATAAAAGCTAAATACTGTAACATCAGAATCTAAAGTTCCAATTAATTTTCCTTTATAGTATGTAGGAAATGCATGTGCTGCGTCCTCAACAACTTTCAGATTGAACTCTCTTGCAATAGCAATTATTTCATCCATATCTGCAGCTAGTCCTGCAAAATGAACAGGGATAATAGCTTTAGTCTTCTCTGTAATTTTTTGCTTGATAAGTCTAGGATCAATATTTAAGGTTTTAGGATCTGAATCAACAAAAATAGGTATAGCCCCTAAGTATCTCACAACTTCTGCAGTTGAAGTAAATGTATATGTAGGAACAATTACTTCATCTCCTGCTTTTACACCAACTGCTTCTAATGCAAGATGTAGTCCTGAAGTCGCCGAATTGACAGCTAAAGCTTGCAAACCAATATTGCCTTCCTGCTGCAAATAATTTGTAAAATCTTGTTCAAACTGTTTTGCTTTAGGTCCAGTTGTAATCCATCCTGATTTTAGAGAATCGACTACTTCATTAATCTCTTCATTACCGATATCTGGTAATGCAAATGGTAAAAACTTATTCATAAAATTCCTTCTCATTTATATTATCTAAAATATTGATATACAATTTTTTTTATCCAGTTTGGAGATATTGACATTAAAAAATATAATATGGCATAGATATCTGCTTTAAACCCATAGTTTAAGTCTCTATTAATCTTACAAAGTCTAAATTTTAATAATATTATTGATTTCTTCCAATTAGCTCTTCTTTTATAAAAATTTGTCGTACGTCTAAAAAATACTCCAACATATGATATGTTCGAAAATCTACACCCATTCTTAAATCCTTGATACCAAAGTAAAGTATCTTCTCCCATAGGAATGTCAGGTGAATAGGAACCTGCCTTGATAAAAAAATTTTTTCTGAATAGAACCGATGGATGAGCTAAAGGATCTCTTTTACTAAAAAATTTGAATAACTCTTCATGGTGAAGAGGATACTTAACGTCACTCTTAATAATATCTCCATTTTCATCAATTTCCGAAAGGTAGGTTCCTACAACATCTACATCTGGATGACAATTTAGAAAATTTATTTGTCTCTCAAACCGCTCTGGCGCATTAATATCATCTGTATCTACTCTAGCGATATAAGTATACTTACAATGATGCAATCCTTCTGATAAAGCATAAGCTAACCCTCGATTTTCTGGTAAGGAAACTATCTTTAATATATTCTCTAAAATATTAGCCCATTTATTAATTACTTCATCTAACTCCCTAGTTAAGAAGCCATCTTTTACCAATACTATCTGATCTGGTTTAACAGTTTGTTTAAACCATATACTTTCAAATGCTTTATCAAAAAATATTGGGTTTTCTTTATAATAAACGGACATCAATACTGATAATTTCATATATTCTATTCCACCTATAATTCAAAACTTGCTTTTTCAGGAAATAAATCTTCTAATTTAGTGATTAACTCTTTTTTAACTAAATAAAAATCTTCATCTGATAATTCTGGACTATCATTAAAGCAAACAAATTTAAGATTTTTATTATTTTCTAATTCTCTAAATATTTGAGTTAGATCATCTAGACTTGCAATATTTTTATCCCCTATTCCATCATTATATTTCATTGGATAAAATTCACCATTTAATAAATGCCAATATCTATATATATATTGAGTTAAATCACTTTTATCTCTGAATCTATTCATTGAAGCTAAGCTAATTTCTTTCTGAAAATTTTTATATACTGTTTCCAAAGTACTCATTAAATAGGGTTGCGGATGATGCCAGTGCTGTAAACTAATTGCCTTTCGATATATATTTTTCATGATAAAGTTATTAACCTTATCATATAAACAATAACTAGAATTATAAATTTGTTCATAGGTCAAAGATGATATATTTGCTTTCGTATTTATTAAATTTACATTATGTAATAATGAATATGGCCATGAATCAGAAACCTTCATCAATCGCAATAACAATCTAGTTCTTGGAATAAAAGTATGACATAAAAAATCAACAGGAAGATTTTTTATAAAAAAACGTGTTATATCTACATTCCTATAAATAATAGTATCATCATTCAAATATATAAATTTTTTTGAAACACCTAGAGTTCTCAAATTAGGTAAATTACATTCTATGGAACTACAATTAAATGTTGGCAAATGCTTTTTATCAAAATATAATTCTTCATGAGTTATTAATTTTATCTTATGATGATTAATATTCAACCACTTAGGATAATGTCCTTCTGTAATTAAAATTATTTTATTATACCATGAACAATTTTTTTCTATTGATCTCAGTACATATCTGAGGGTTTTCATATCTCTATATCTAGCATTGGAATTAGATTGCACGTCAACCATTCCACCATTCTTAAAATATTCTTTTCTTTTTTGCCATTCCACATCACTAGGATCAACCCATGGTAGTACAAAGTCTATTTTTTCATCACCATTATACATATTTCCTACTCACTCCTAATACATATATTCTATCTAAAATACACCATAATAGGCTAAAAAATATCAATTCATAAAAATACTCAAATAATTCTCCCCGTGGCAAAAATAATAAGGTCATAAAAAATAGCATTGATATAAATTTTAAGTAAGAAGACATCTTATTCTTTTCAAAAAATACTACAAAATATCCTAAAATAAGCATCCCTAAAAATACACAAAGATATCCCCCTTCATATAATTCAGCAATAAAACTTGTACCCACTCCTTCTCCATCAAGATAAGCATTGGGAGAAATAGCATAAGTTAACTCATATCCTAAATAATTAGTTTTATTTAGTACTTCGACAGATGCTTCTCCACGATTCATCCTATCCATAATAGGCGCTAATATATAAGGATAACTACCATCATCAATTATATTCATATATTCCAAATAATAGGGTAAAACAGTTCCACTAACTCCTTGGCTAGCAATAAAATCTAGTAAAGAAAGAGAATTAGCTTCTTGATGAGATCTACTGTAATTTACAAATTGAAATGAAGTAATAAGAATAAAAAATAAAGTTATGATTCCTAATATCATACTTTTAGTTATTTTCTTTCTATAAAAAATATAAGAAAACCAGTACCAAATAAGAAAGATCACTGATATCCCTAAATCCCCTCTTTTTCCAAGAAAGAGATAAATTAATGATATTATAATAATTAAAGCAGCAATAATATAAAATACTTTTTTAGATAATTTACAGGATAATAATAGACAGACTCCTAAGATATATAATTTATAGCTAATAAACTCTATAACTCTATATATTCCTGATGGGCTTGCATCTTTATATAAAGCTAAATACCCTGAAGAATTTACCATCTCTATGAGGTAATACATTTTATATATTAATCCTGGAATTGATAATATTAAAAATAATATTCCAAGTTTAAAAATAATTTTTTCTCCACCATCATCTAAATTTTTCTTATAACTATGACAATTTATACTTTTTAAATCAGAAAATACAAAGCCAATAATCAATCCTGTTATTGAAATAATGTATACTATTAATGTTTGTTTTATGGTTCCTTCCGAAAAATAGTTTCCAATAAATCTTGTCTGCAGTTTAATATCATAGGGTAATAAATCAAAAAAATCTAAAATAAAACGAGAATAGATAAATACTCCAAATAAACTTATCATAATAAGAGCTAATGGATATTTTTTAATATATAATATTCCCCAAATTATCCCATAAAAATAAAATAAGCATAAAACTCCTTCAAGGATAAATATAGAGATTTCGTTTTCTATACCTTGAACAAAAAATATAAATAATAAAAAAGATAAAGATATAATATTTATATGTAAAAGCTTATATACTCTCATTTAGAACACCCATTGTATTAGTTTTTTTCGCCTACATATATATAATCTATATATCAATTCTACAAATATACTACCATTATATATTAATACTAATGATTCTATTGAAAAAAAGTTAAAAATATATAATAAAAAAACGAACAAAAAATAAGACAATGAAGAAATCAATAAGCTTTTAAAAAAATATCTTTCTAAATTATGTGTTATCATTATAAATTGTCCTACGCAAGAGCTTAGAGTTGCCAGTAACAAATAAATCCCTTGAATATAAATAAATGAATTAATAAAAAACATTTCTGTATTTCTAGATAATAAATATATAATTTCATTAGAAAAAACACATAGTAAGCTATAGCAAATAAGACTACATATAAATGCAAACCAAATAATTTTCTTAGTTATAATCCTATTTTTTATTTTAACAATATAAGGAAAGAAAGCTATATTTAAATTATATAGAATTGATCTAAAAGCCCATACAATCTTTTCAGCTAAATCATAATAAACAACATAAGACATTCCTAAAAATGCACCTATAATTGTTATGTTTCCTTTATCTTTTAAGATAGCAGAAAAATCTGAAAATAAAAAAAGATAACCTTCTTTTACTCTTTTAAATATTTCGCTTATTAAAAGAGGTGTTAAACATACTTTCTCTTTAATAAAAACAATATATAAGGATATTATTGCACCTAAAAAATTCCCCAAAAAATATAGGCACGGGACTAATAAATAGTCACTTTTATCTCTTACAAATATGAGGATACATATTGCTCCACTTAATCGTGAAAGAAGATTAGCTACTGTTATATACTTCATTTTTTCTATTGCTTGAAAATACCATATAGGTAATAGAGCATCAGAAAAACAAATAAGAAGAGATAATGCATAGAGTAATAATTTATCTCCCTTCAAATTAAAGAATGTACCAAATAGTACTAGAATAAATAAAGATAGAAAAAAAAATAATAATTTACTATAAATTGTTGATGAGAATATTAAATTAACTCTTTCTTTATTTTCTCTATGTAAACTAATAGCTTTAGTACTAGATATATTAAACCCAAAATTAGTAAAAACCAAGAAATAGGAAGCTATTGTTTGAGCATAAATAACTTCACCATAAATTTCCTTTCCTAAAGAAGATAATAAAAACGGGAATAATATTAATGGAAGTAATATATTTATGCCATATACTATACTTAAATATATAAAGTTATTTAATTGTTTCTTATAGGATAAGTATATTTTAATCATTTTTCTTATATCTATTTAAAATTTTCGTCATTATGATTATACAAATACTAACTACTAATCCCAAACACAATCCAATTATAAGAATGATAATCCTATTTGGCCTATCTTTAACCACAGGATAATCAGGAGATGATAAATAAGTAAAAGCATCTTCTTTTATATTCTTAAGTTTTTGAGCTAACTGTTCTAATTGATCTAATTGAGTTTGAATTTCATAATATCTAGGAGGGTAAATAATTTTTGTTTGATTAGTTATATCTAGCTGTGCTTTTAAATATTTTTCACCTAACATAAACAGATAGGTGTTATCACCTAGCCGGGAATCATCGGAAAGAGATATTGTTGTATCTGATCGAGCTAAAGCTAGGATACTTAAATCTGAAGTATCATTCACCTCTCGAGAAAAATTCTTAATATTTGCCTCTTTTGCTATTTCTAATGCTTTTCCTAAATTTTCTAATCTCAATTGCTTTTGTACTTTTAAATTACGCTCAATTTTATCTTTTTCAAACTTTAAGTTTGAAATAGTCTCATTATATTCAATTAAAAAGGAGGCTAAATTGAAAGCAAAAGCTTGTTGGCTAATTGATTTGATAAATTGCTTTAAAGTTGTTTGAGCTAAATTGGGTGTTTGAGCTGAAAAACTGATACTTAACCCTATAGTATCTGGATCTTTTTTCAGATCAGGTTTAGACACTACAATATCTTTAGTAACAAGATCATTCAAAATTTCTTTTTTAGTTTTCTCATCAGTAATCTTAGTCACTTCATATTGATACACTTTTGCAGTTGAGAAAAAGTTCTCTCTATTATCTAAAGAGTATAATTGCTCATTAAACTTAGAAAATAAATTGTTAGCGATAACATGGGTATCTAGGTTTCCTCCTAAAATACGCTGATATTCCCTTCTAATATTGAGATATTTTTCTAATGAGATGGTTGTTGGCGTTAAAACCACTGCTTTAGAAGTCCAACGCTCTTTCGCCGTAAAAGCATAACCAGCAGCAATCAATACACATATAGTTGTTATAATTAGAATAGTTAGCTTCTTCTTCCATAAAAGTGATACTAACTCAATCAAATCTATTTCATCATCTTTATAATTTTGTACTTTTTGCTGTTCCATATTTGAATACTCTTGCTACTCAACTCAAAAAAATTCTGTTCATTTTAGAAGATATTTTAGTTTTTGTAACTACCTGTCTCATAATAAAATCTCTATTAGATCAAGAAATAGTTATTCTAAAGATATATGCATCATAGGATAAAATTTCTTTATTAATCAATAATCTTAAATTGATTTATATTTTCCGCTTTTCGGTACAGACAGAACCATGTATAATCACACAGTTTTATATAACTACCTTAGGTAGCTTTTCGTTTGATTGATTTATTATTGTTGTAATTTTTTAGAGGAAACATGGCAAAAGAAGATAGTATTGAAATGCAAGGCACCATTTTAGAAACCTTGCCAAACACAATGTTTCGTGTCGAATTAGAAAATGGACACGTAGTCACTGCACATATCTCAGGTAAAATGAGAAAAAACTATATTCGTATTTTAACTGGTGATAAAGTTACTGTGGAAATGACGCCTTACGATTTAAGTAAAGGTCGTATTGTTTTCCGTAGTCGTTAATAATCTTTATCCCTTATTTCCTTACCTATTAGAATAAGGGATAAAGAACATAGATGATTCCGTTCTAATTCTTCTGGAAATTTCGACCATGCAAATTGCTCCTATATCATCTCATAAATATTTCTCAACTCTTTTCAACATCATTATTGCTTATTTTTTTATTACTCTAGTTGTTATACCTAAAGCCTATAGCACAGGTATTATTTTAGCTATTTTTGGTTTTCTATTATTTATTGTCTATTCCTGTAAAAATAAAAACATCTTACTTCCTCAAAAACTGTGTATTGCATTTTTTATATCTTTTGGATTGTATTTTCTTATTTATGTTTTAGATGTTATTACTCATCAAGATTCTCCTAGAATTCTTGATAATCCAAGTAGAAGTCTATTCTTCTTATTTATATTTTTTTTATTACAATTTTTCCCTCTAAAATTTTCGTTATTGTTATATGTTATACCTATAGGAGGTATCGCTTCTGCTGCAATGGCATACTATCAAGTTTCCATTTTGCATTATGAGAGAGCATTACATTCATCATTCCAAATGGCTATTCAACATGGTGATATGTCCATGTCACTAGGTATGTTTAGTGCAGGGTTGTTCTTTTATTGTTGCCAAAAACGACTAATTCCTTTAGCTATTTTGAATCTTATAGGCACAATTTGTGGAATGATAGGCAGTTTTCTAAGTTTATCTCGGGGAGGTTGGCTATTAATGCCATTTATCCTTCTTACTCTTATTTATATAAATCGTAATATTCTTTCTAGAAAATTTATTTTAGTTTTTTTAGTTATCATTACTATCGCTTTATCAAGCATAATAGCCAAAAATCATTCCATTACTTCACGTATAGAAGTCATATATACGCAGATACAAAATTTCTATCAAGATAAATATGTTAATGATGGTTCTGTTACTCCTAGATTAGAACTTTGGAAATCAGGAATATTTGCTATTAAAGAGAGACCTTTTTTTGGATGGGGTTACGAAGGAGCTAGAATTAATCGACAAGAGCAAGACAAGCAAGGGCTAGTCAAAATTGGATCATTGGCTTTATCCCATGTGCACAATCAATATATAAATGATTTTGTTGAACGTGGTATTTTAGGTTTTTTATCATTACTTGGTATTTTTTTATTACCTCTTTGGAAATTTTTTAAATCTTATCGAGAAAATCAAAATAATATTGAAACAAAAACATTAGCTCTACTTGGTATTATCCATATAACATCAGTTATGTCTTATGGATTGACACAAGTATTCCTTGGACATAATTCAGGAACTATGTTTTATTTCTTTTTAACTGTCTTGTTTTATGCAATGTTGTTGGAAAATAAAAAACAACAGAAGATTTATAATAAACGCCAGGAAATAAATTTTTATTGAATAAATAGAAGAAGAGATAATATAGATGACCAAAATTTCTTTCATTCGAGAAAGAACTAATATGGGAATGACACGTCCCTTTATTTGTCGAGCAGATAATGATCAATGGTTTATTGTTAAAACAAAGGCAATGATGTCTATGCCACAGCTACTAGCTGAAACTGTTGGTTCAGCATTGGCTATTCAAATGGGTTTACCATGCCCAGACTTCTGCTTTGTTGAAATCTCTAAAGAAATAAATGAATATAGCCTCCCTGATTGGCGTTCAGATCTTCCAACTGGTTATGCTTTTGCTTCAAAATATATCGAACATGCCAAAATAGCTAAAACTATTCAAGCGAAAAATTTTAGTTATTTTCCTGAAGACTTACAAAAATTGCTTTATATGTTCGA
The DNA here is from genome assembly GCF_027920745.1 of Gallibacterium faecale. Taxonomy (NCBI): domain Bacteria; kingdom Pseudomonadati; phylum Pseudomonadota; class Gammaproteobacteria; order Pasteurellales; family Pasteurellaceae; genus Gallibacterium; species Gallibacterium faecale. The sequence continues at coordinate 11,624 of NZ_JAQIBB010000053.1, forward strand.
TCGTTGGATTTTAAACTCAGACAGAACTGCATCTTCAAAAGGAACCGGTAATATCAACTTACTTTTTGATGAAGATCAACAAAAAATATTCGTGATAGATCATAACCTTGCTTTTGATGAAAATGCTACATTTGATGAACATCTCTTTGCTCCCCAAAATAGAGAATGGAAATTAGATTGGATTGATCAACAAATATTCCATCAAAAAGCCATTGACATATTGAAGAACTTTGATCATATTTATGAACTCATCCCTAATGACTGGTATCCATTGGACGAAGCAGAATTTGATAAAATAAATAGTTATATCAATCAGATAAAAACTATCTTAAACCGAATAACTCAAGAAAATTACTGGGACAACATCGAATGAAACAACCAATTTTATATAGTTTTGTGAAGTTCAAACCTTACATTGAGACAGGCGAATTCGTCAATGTTGGTTTATTGATGTGTGAACCTGAAAAACGCAAACTTACTTATCAACTTGTCGCTAAAAACGATAAGCGAGTAAATAATTTTTTTTATCGTAGTAGCATCTTTAATAATATAAGAGATACCATAAATGAGGAATTACAATACATTACTTCTCAAGTATTTAATTGTACTCCTCAAGAGATGGCAACATTTTTCCATCACTATATCGATGTTAAAGAAGGAATTGTACAATATAGTAATGCTGCCATAGGTTTAGTCGATGATCCTCAAGCTTATTTTAATGATTTATATACTAAATATATTCATTTAGCTGGAGTAAAACCTGAAAATCAAGAAACTATTATGGTTAAACATTTTAAGGAACTTTTTAAAGCTGAGGATGATGTAGTTCTTTCCAATTATAGACAACATACTGTAAGAGGTGAATTAGCTAAATTCACTTTACCTCTTGCACTAAAAGAGGAAAATGGGCAAGAAATTCTGAAAGCAGTTAAACCACTAGCATTTGATCAGATTGAAAGTCCAAGTATGATTGAGTATTGTGATAATTGGGTATCTAAAATTAATCGGGCAAATGAAGAGGGGTTATTGAAAAAAGAAAATATTCTTTTTGCTTTAGATACTGCTGATACAGCTAATAAAATAAATATCCTTAATACCATAAAAAAGACTTTTGATAACTTTAAAATCCAACATATAGATTGGAACGAACAAAATACTTTATTAGAGTTTGCCAAGAATATCTAATCTAACCGCCAATCCGGCGGTTTTTCTTTATTCTGAATAAATGAGGACCAAGTCCATTTTAGTTTGCTTCTACTAAAAATTCCTCATGTTACCTCTCAATACCCATCCTATACATATGAAGTATATCTATTACTCTCTCCTCTCAATAATTCCATTAACTTCACATGAATAAATAATTTATCCCGACCTATTGGTACTTCCTCTAATATTCCAATATCACATAATTCTTTTAAATATTTTGAAGCAGTTTGTCGTTTAGCAATACCTGCATTTTCTAAATTTTGAATTCGCGTGTAAGGTTGTTCAAATAAGAGATCGACTAATTCTCGTTGATAAATTTGTGGCAATTTATCTTGCATATAATCCTTTGTTTCTTCTAGTAAAGAGCGAATTGCTTCAATTTTTTTTACTGTCCAACTCGCTGTATCTTCAATTCCTTTCAAAATATAGATAATCCAATCTTGCCAATTTTGTTCTGCCGTAACAGATAACAATAAACGATAATAGTCATTTTTATTTTTAATAATATATCGACTTAAATACAGAATTGGTAAGCTTAGCAGACCTTTATCAATTAAAAATAGACTATTTAATATCCTGCCTGTTCTACCATTACCATCTGTAAATGGATGTATTGCTTCAAATTGATAATGGGCTACAGCCAAAATAATTAAAGGATCTAACTCCTCATTTTGATGAATAAATCGTTCCCAATTCGCTAACTTGTCACGAATAAGTTGTTCGCCCACTGGTGGTGTATAAATTGTTTCACCTGTTGTTCCATTACGAATTGCTGTACCACTTACCTTACGAATATCCATTTCTATTCCTTTAATCTCACTGCATACCAGTACGGCTGTTTTTGTACAAAGAGGAAGTCGTTCTAGATCGTTGTATCCTGCAAATAGCGCCGTGCGATATTGAAGCGCTTCTTTTGTTGCTGGATCAACACTATTACTTTCTATTTGCAATGACTGAAATAATTTATCGATCGTTGTCATGATATTCTCAATCTCACTACTCGCTCTAGCTTCCATAATTGGAATTGTATTGATTAACATCGCTTGATTCGGTATCAATTCTGCTGCTTGTTTTAATTCAGCTAAAGCTGCTCGTGCTAGGATTGTTTGTTTTAAAATTTCTTTTGTTTCTAGCTCTTGTAACGGCGGTAACTCAGGTAATGAATTATGAGCAATTTCAGGATCCCAATTTCTCATCTTTAAAATTTCCATTTTTTTAAACATATTTTTATGTATATGTTTATCCCATAAACATATCAACAAAACATAGTTAAAAATTCCATTTTTTTAAACATATGCATAATATTGAGTATAAAAAACACCCTTATATACCAAATATAAGGGTGTGATAAAATCATTTATCTTATTTAATTAGATAAAGATATATTAATTTTCAGTTTCTTTTCTATTTTCTAAGGTTTCTGGAACCAAATCCAATTTAGCCATTAACATTTGGTCATGGTCTTCTTCATTATTACCTGTTACCAATAATTTATCACCATAGAAGATCGAGTTTGCTCCTGCCATAAAACACATTGCTTGCATCGCTTCTGGCATTTTATGACGTCCTGCAGAAAGGCGTACATAACTGCGTGGCATCGTAATTCGTGCTACTGCAATGGTACGTACAAACTCTGTCCAATCAAGCTCATCCGCTTCCATCATTGGTGTACCTTCTACTTTCACTAATTGGTTGATTGGAACAGATTCTGGTTGTGGATCTAAATTTGCTAGGCTCGCAATTAACCCAGCTCGCTCTTTACGAGTTTCATTCATCCCGACAATACCACCACAGCACACTTTTAATCCTGCTTGGCGTACTTTGCCTAAGGTACTGATGCGATCTTCAAAACGGCGAGTCGTAATCACATCATGATAATGCTCTGGTGCTGTATCAATATTGTGATTGTAATAATCTAGCCCAGCTTCCTTTAATTGTTCCGCCATACCATCTTGTAACAAGCCGAATGTTCCGCAGGTTTCTAAGCCAAGCTCTTTTACTGCTTTAATAATCGCTGATACTTTTTCAATATCTTTTGGTTTTGGACCACGCCATGCTGCTCCCATACAGAAACGCCCTGCACCGCGCTCTTTCGCAATTTTTGCTTTAGCTACAATATCGTCAATATCTAATAATTGTTCATTTTGCACACCTGTTTGATAGCGCGCTGACTGAGGACAATAACCACAATCTTCTGGGCATCCTCCCGTCTTAATCGACATTAATGTCGAAAGTTGAATTGCTTGTGGATTAAAATTCTCACGATGGACTTGTGCTGCACGATAAACTAAATCAAGGAAAGGCGTTTCAAATAATGCTTCTACTTTACATACTGACCAATATTCCACTGTTGGGTGTGGTGTAATAGAAGGCATTTGAATTGTCGTTGTTGTCATAACGTATCCTTTTGTTATTATCCTAAGTAATCGCAAAGTTCAACTCTGCTAACAAAGTGCCATATTCTAGCGACTGTTTTCCCGATCTACCAAATAATTTTCAGAGATCGTACCATTATCAATCCGAATTACCCGATCCATAATATGAATAACTTCACTTAATTGGTGAGTTACCAAGAGTAAACAAAGATTTTTCTCATTACAGATTCGTTCTACTAATACCAACATCTCTTGGCGTAATTCTGGGTCTAGTGCAGAAAATGGTTCATCTAATAATAAAATCGGTCGGTTACGTAATAAAGTCCGAGCTAATGCAACACGCTGCTTTTGTCCACCAGATAATGTTTCTGGTAAACGATCTAAATAAGTTTGTAATCCAACTTGCTGTGCCGCTCGCTTAACCTGTTGCTGTTCGGCAATGTTTAACGACAAACTCGTTTTTAACCCTAATGCAATATTCTCTGCTACGGTCAGATGATTGAACAAATTATGATCTTGAAACAGCATAGATACAGGGCGTTGATGTGGTTCGCTATAAGTATGATTTTCACCCTGTAACCAAATTTCACCTTGATTCACTTGTTCAAAACCCGCAATAAGGTTCAATAAGGTAGATTTTCCTGCACCGCTCGCACCAATAACCGCCGCTTTCTCCCCTGCTTGCAGCGTTAAATCAAACATCATTGTCATCGGTGGATATGCATATTGCACCTGTTTCAGCTTAATCATTTTGTTTATTCTGTTCCGTAAATAAGAAAATAAAGAAATAAAACAATAACAGCACCATTGCCGTCACAGCCGCACCATCACTTTGATAATGCCCTAACTGCCGATACAGTAATAATGGCAAAGAGGTAAAGCTATCACTACCAAATAACGCAATAGCCGTAAAATCTCCCAAAGAAATCGCTGCAGCTAATGCAAACGCAGCGCGTAAAGGTTTTAACAAAGTTGCTTTTTCGACAATTCGCCAACGTTGCCAACCGCGAAGATTCAGTGATAAACAAAGGCGGTGATAGTTGGTCATATTATGATAAAACGCTGGCGTTAATAGCTGTAAAGCAAAAGGCATCGCCACAAATGCATTACATAATGCCACTAATAAAAATAACACCACAATATTGGCATCAATTTGCCCTAACAATAAAAATAATCCCGTTGCTAACACTAATGTTGGTATCGCCAGAATAATCGTGCCTATGTTTAATAAGAGTTGGCTAGTTGTTTGTTGCCCTCGCCAATAAAGCTGCCGAGTCGTTAGTAATAAAGCCACTGCTAACATAATACAAAATGTCGCCGCAGTAGGAGCTAATAACAGCGAAAACATGATCGCTTGCCATAATTCAGCTTGCAGTAATTGCTGCCAGAATTGACGAGCGTTTAATCCAGCTATCAAGGTTTCTAATAATGGACTAACAATAAATAACGCCGCTATCAGTAGCACTAATCCATGCCACAGGCGCTGCCAGCGAGATAACGGCACTCGCCATTGTTGTTCACTGACATTCCCCATCTGTTGATAACGAGCAAAACGGCTATTAATCGTAAATAACAAAAAACAGAATACAAACTGCAAAATAGCTAATAACGCCGCAGTTTCAATCTCAAAATCAAAGGTAATTGCTTGATAAATCGCCACTTCTAAGGTGGTATATTTTGGTCCACCACCTAGCGTTAACACGATTGTAAAACTGGTAAAACAGAGCAAAAAGATTAAGCCAAATAAACTGAAACAGATTGGGCGTAAAAAAGGTAACTCTACCCAACGGAAAAAATGCCAGCCACGTAGATTTAATTGTGCGGCCAGTTTAAATTGGGCAGGAGAAAGTTGTTGTAAACGTTGATGTAATACCTTAGCACTTAACGGAATATTAAAAAATAAATGAGCTAATAGAATTCCTGTTAAGCCATAAATATCAGGTAATTGTAATTGAAACAGGCGTAAAACTTGGTTAATCCAACCATTAAACCCATAAATTCCTAAAATGCCAAATACTGCTACTAATGCAGGTAACACATAAGTGAGTGAAAAGATTTTTAGTAGAATATTTTTGCCAGAAAACTCCAAGTAAAATAAGGCTCTAGCAACAAGTAATCCTAAAATAACCGATAAAAATGCAGATAACCCTGCCTGATAAAAACTAAAATAGATGACTTGGTGTAAATATTCATTGGTCAATAAACCTACCCATTGAGATAAAGCATTTTGTTGCAATAATTGCCAAAGGCTGCCGCCATAAATGGCAGCAAGCACACATAAAACACTAAATCCCGATAATAGGTAGGAAGATTGCCTAAGCCAACGCACGAACTTCATTATTTAGATAAAGCATTTTGCCAAGTCTCTAGCCAAGCTTTCGTTTGTTGGTGTGTTATTTTCGAAGTATCAATCGTTTTTTCAGATAATAGTTGTTGGCGTAATTGATCATAATGAGACTCAATCGGCGAATCAGTTACTGCAAACATCACATTACTTTGGCTAATAATTTTTTGTGCTTCCGGACTAATTAAGAATTGTAGGAATTGATCCGCCAATTTCGCCTGTTTACTTGCTTTTAATTTGGCCGCCACTTCAATTTGTAAGATGTTTCCTTCACTAAATACTGTTGCAGCATAATGATCATTTTGTTCATTTAATAGATGGTATAAAGGTGAAGTACGATAACTCAATACCAAATCTCCTTCCCCTTTTAAGAAAGCGCCGTATGTATCACTCCAACCTTTCCCCACAGTTACAGTATGCTGAGCAAGTTGCTGCCAAGCTTGAGCGACTTGATCTTGTGGATACACTTGATTCATCCAAAGCAATAAGCCACGCCCTACGGAACTGGTACGTGGATCTTGATAAATCACCCGTAAATCTTTTCTTTCGACTAACTCTTTTAACGTTGTTGGTGGTGTTGTTAATTTTGTTTTGTCATAAATAAAAGCATAGCTACCAAAGTCATACGGAATATAGGTATTACTTGTCCACTGCATCGGGAGTTTTAAACTAGACGTATCTACTGAAGTCGCTGCAAATAATTTAGATTGTTCTGCCGCTTCTAATAAACTTTGGTCTAGACCTAATGCAATATCCGCTTTACTGTTCTTCCCTTCTAAACGTAAGCGATTAAACATAGTGACACTACTATCAAAAGCAACAAATTTCAGATCACATTGGCATTGTTTTTCAAAAAGTTGTTCTAACTTTGGACCTGGTCCCCATTCAGAAGAGAAAGAATCGTAGGTATAAACATTTAAGGTAGTTGGTGCGGCAAATGAAACAGTGCTTACAGTTAAAGCACTGGCAAAGATAACTTTTTTTAACATAATTGGTTTCCTATTCCATAACATAACTGCAATGAACAGGATTTTGAATAGCTTGATGCTTCTCAAATCCCTCCGCTGCGACTAATCAGTTCAGGTTCGACGGGTATTATCTCAGCTCCATAATTATTATGCTTAATGGTGCACCCCGTTGAGAACGGGCATTACTATACGAGATCAGTATGGATTACACAATAAAAATTACATCCAATTTAATTGTTTAAGAATCACAATACCAATCGCTGAACTAACAATAGAACCCAATGTTGTAATCCCAATAATATTCGCCGCTGTTTTCGCATTACCGCCCATACTGCGTACCATTGGATAACTTGCTGCTGCAACTGGCGTTGCTGACATTAAGAAGATTACACCTAAACCAATACCTGTTAGCCCAAATAGACGAGCGACAATCACCAGAATAAAAGGCGCAATTAAAATACGTCCGATACTGGACTGAAAAGCTAATTTTGATGAGGGATCTAAGCCTTTAAAATCTAAGCTAGCGCCAGTACAAAGTAACGCTAGAGGTAGCGTCATTCGCGATAAATAATCGCCTGTACTCATTAATGAGTTTGGAATTGAAAAGCCAAACTTGCTGATAATTAATGCCACAACGATAGACAAAATTAATGGATTCTTCGCAATTTGTTTCGCAATATGTAATACACTTGGTTTGCCTGTTGTTGAAAGTGAACGGCTTAAGGTAATTACAGCTAAAATATTATAGAGGATGTAATCAATGCAGTATAAACCGAAGCGGAAGCAATTCCCTCTGTACCATAGGCATTCGCACATAATGATAGACCAATAATCCCTGTGTTACCTCGGAAAACACCTTGAACAAAAGTCCCTCTTTCTCGTATATCCGCCACATAACGAGCCGCAAACAACTCTGCTAAAAGAAACGTAATTAAACAGCCAACATACCCTGCCACAATAATTTATAATTGAGCGCCATAATCTGTTGGGTGTTGCACAATACTTAAAAACAATAATGCTGGCAAAGTAATATTAAAAACCAACTTTGAACCTTGTTGGCAAAATTGATCATTAATCATACCGATACGGCGTAAATAGATCCCCAAAAATAACATCAAGATATTGGGTAAGGTAACACTAACCGAGAATGAAATAGAACTAAGGAAGCCATCCATTATGATATTTCCTTGTTAATACATTGTTAAAATTAATATGCTAGAAAAATTTTAAAAAAAAAGAAAAGAGATAGATAGAAAGAAGATAAAAGCTGCATCTCTTAACTTAGATAGTTACTTATGTTATCACTATCGAAATGCAGCTTGAATTGGAAAATAACGATTAGTTAAATAATTATTATCTTAAATCACTCACAACCTAAATTACTTTAGGTCGTCTTTATTATCATTACGCTTTTTTACCGCTTAATTTCCCAACAATAATTGTCAGGATTAACATCACTAACACAGGAATCAACCAAGTTAAGCCTTCTTGATAGAATGGGAAGCGTTTTAAAATCGTTTCAACACTTTCTGGTAAAATTCCCATATTTTTTAAGCTATCACATAAACTAAACAGCGTAGTTAAAGCGATAGTCGCGTTATAACTCCAGCTGATTACTGGCAATTTCTTACGTAACAACTGTAATACTACCAACATAATAGCAACTGGATAGATCAGTAATAATGCTGGAATTGTGACTCTTAATAAGGTATCTAATCCAGTTTCTGAAATAATAATGGTTGCAATAGTAAATAAAATCACAAAGAACGGGTAATTTAAGCGGTGATAGAAACGTGAAAAATAATCCGCACACGCACTGGTTACACCGACTAATGTGGTTAAATTCGCTAACATCACAATACCACTCATAATCCATAATCCCGGCGCACCAAACAACGCATTGATATAACGAGAGAAGATTTGCCCACCATTAGTTGAAGTGACTGCAACCATATCACCTGTTGCCCCTAAATAGAACAAGCAAAGATACAATCCACTTAATAAGATCACAGATGTTGCCCCAGCTGCTAAAGTATAACGAACAATCGTTTTACCCTCGGTCACCTTGTTGACAGCAAAAGCACGAGCAACAATTCCGCCAAATGCCATTGCAGATAACACATCCATTGTTTGATAACCGCCAATCATACCAGTTACTAATGCAGAACCTTCCGCATAATTACTTGATGGGGCGACAATAGCAGAAATTGGATTATAAATTACCCCAATTCCAACAATGATTAATAACACCAGTAAAATTGGTGCCATAAATTTTCCAATGGTTGAGATCATTGAGCTACGCTTCAACATAAATCCCATACCAATTAAATTGAAAATTACAGCAAAGATAATATGTGAATATTCACCGCTATAAATATTCAATGGCAACCACGCCATTTCATATGCCACGTTAGTTACACGCGGCATAGCAAACGTTGAACCAATAATTAGATATAAAATCGACCAGAACGTTACCCCTACCCAAGGTGGTAAGTCAGTTGATAAAGCTTCCCCTCGACCACGTACAGTTACCACAATCAAAGTGATAAATGGCATAAATACACCAGTAAGAATAAAACCTAACGCAGCCCATAACCAATTTGTACCCGCATGATATCCTTCCATTGGTGGAAAGATAATATTTCCCGCTCCAAGAAACAGTGAAAAAATCATCATGCCTAAAATCAAAATGTCTTTTCTTGATAACATTATTTTTCCTACACTGTAATATTTTTAAGGGCGGAAAGTTTATCTAGATTAAGAGCTAATTAGAAGAAAAAAATGCTACTTTTTACGTTTTTTCCCGATTAAATTAGATGAAATCTAATATTTCTCGTTATTTTTAGTGATTATTAGATCCCTTTCATTTTTTATTCTACGCTAGCCTTATTACTAACAATTTAGATTTGTTCAAAGATTAGGCAAAAACCTCTTTTTTGTAAAAAGTTGTTCAAACCACAGATAAGATAGATAACATTCTCTTCTTACATAATCAGGATCTTGAGAAACCTTTTCGTGATTGCTATCTTCTGAATATTCTGTTTAGATATTTTTATAATTTAAAGCTCTCTCTGATTTATGTCACCAATCTCTTGTTCAAGTTTATTAAGTTCGTACTTATATCTTTCTCTATAATTTTTATCGAAAAAATATCTCACTATTAAACAAAATATAATTGCTGCGTCAGAAAGAAGATATGTAAAAAAATAAAGTCATAGAAGATAAATACCATACTCCAAACAGACTAAAAGAAAATATTGCTTTATTCATCACCTCTCTTCTTGTTATTCCTTCACTATTTTCTACATTATAAAAAATCTCATCCAAATTGTATAATGCTAAACCAAAGAAAATAATAGATAATAATAAAAAGCCAAATAACGAAAATAAAAAAAATTTTATTTTACTGTTATAATTAACTCTTTTTACAAAATAAGTAAAAAGACCAAATTTTTTCCAAACAATAAAAAGATATAAAAAAAGAAAAAATGTATCTATAGTAATTAAACTATAACGATAAATTTCAATTAGAACATCTTTACTAATTTCCCTATTCACAAAAATTAGATTAAAAATTACTGACCAGATTCCCCCTAATAAAACTGTTAACAAAAGAAACTTATTAGAAAGTCGTCTATTTTCTTTATTCATTTTAGATAATAGCATACAAATCACCTGATCAAGTAGTTTATATTCTATTCAAACTTTAGTTTTCTTTAACAATATTATCTAATAATATTTTATATCTTTCTCGATACTTTTTATCAAAAAAGTATCTAACTATTAACATAGCCAAAATTAATGAATCAGCAATAAGCCATGTAAAAAGTAAATTTAGATGTGTAAAATACCATATACCAGGAAAAGTCAAAGAAAATGTTAAATTACTCAATCTTTCTGATCTTGTTACTCCTTCTTTCACAGTATTATATAACTCTTCTATATCATAGATTACAGAGTATGAAAGGATAGATAAAAATACTGCTAAAGACACAAATATAAAAAAATACTTTACCTTATTATCATAATGAATTCTTTTAACAAAAAAATCTAAGAAACCACACTTCTTCCAGATAAAAATAAAATAAAACAAAGAAAACAACACACTCATAATTATCAAACTATAGCGTTGTATTTCCACTAAAACTTCTTTAGATAAATTTCCATCTAAAAAAAGAAATTTAAATATCAAAGCCCAAGCTCCTCCTAATAAAATGGTTAAAATAAACCATTTACCTGTAAATTTTCTAGTTTTTTTATTCAATTCAGAGACAATCATACAAATTCCATAATCAAGTAGTTTATATTTTATTCAAATTCTCTTTTTTAATAATGCAAGTTTATGTCTTAACTTTATAGACGCTATCCACACCAGCACCATCTAAACCTAAATAGATTCTTAAATGTTTGATTTCTGGATCAGTAGATAAATCTTTAAATACAATCTTATATTTTTCTTCTTTGAATAGTAAAAACATACCCTACACTAAAATCTTCATCTCCTAAGTTTAATTTCTCTCTCCATGAGTAATAGTCATTATTATCTATATAGAAATAGAGTTTGTCTTCTTAAACTAGCATTTGGGGGAATATATTCAAATTCATAAGTAGCACCATCAGCTTTAAGTGGAACCGGAAATACCTTTTCGGGCAATGCAGATCTCGATACATCATAAACAATATGACTACACAACCCGAGTAAAAAGATAATGAAAGCTAGTAATAAATATTTTATTACTTTAAAGCCTAAATATTCTGAGGTAGAGGTATTTATTTCTTCTTCCATATATACGCATTAATCCAGTTAAAAATATGAACGTGGTACCGCTATATAATGCTTACTATCTCCTTTATCTACTTAAATTTTTTATCTTATACAGGGGATACAGACTTAATTATTAACTATACTAAACGATAATAACCAAAATCAATGTCTAAGCGTAATCAATACATAAAATCACAAAAATACGCAGTAAAATGATGAATGATAAGACAGATAAAGAGGGGACAAAAAAACAGCTTAACTAAAACCTAGTTAAGCTGTTTTTATTTGTTGGAGTAGTGATTTCTACTGATACATTTTTTCAATCAAATGGCGATAACGTTCTAAAATCACCTTACGGCGTAGTTTTAACGTTGGTGTAATTTCACCTAGCTCAGTAGAGAACGCTTGAGGTAATAAAGTAAACTTTTTAATTTTCTCAAACCCTTGCAATTCTTTTTGCAACTCATTGATCCGCTTTTCAAACATCTCAATAATTGCTGTATGTTTAATCAAATCTAAACGATTTTGATACTGGATATTTAATTTTTTCGCATACTCTTCAAGCGTATCAAAACAAGGCACGACTAACGCAGAGACATATTTTCTTGCATCAGCAATCACCGCAATCTGCTCAATTAATTTATCTTGCAAGAACTTACCTTCTACTAATTGCGGTGCAATATATTTTCCAGTTGAAGTTTTCATCAACTCTTTAATACGATCAGTCATAAATAAATTACCTTGCTCATCAAGATAACCAGCATCGCCTGTTTTCAAGAAACCATCCGCAGTAAAACTTTTCGCAGTTTCTTCTGGATTTTTATAATACCCTTTCATCACACCGCCACCTTTGACGAGAATTTCATTTTCCTCACCAATTTTCACGGTAGTGCCAATCATCACTTTTCCAATCGAGTTAGAATCAAAGCCAAAATCAGGCCAACAAGATACTGTTGCTGTGGTTTCTGTCATACCATAACCTAACTTAATATTGACCCCAATTAGATGGAAAAAACGCCCAATTTGTGGTTCTAGTTTTGCTCCACCGCATGGCATCATTCTAATACGACCACCAAGTAAGTTACGTAATTTATGAAACACTAAACGTTCTGCAACATTATGTAATGGTTGTAACCAAACAGGTAATGGTTGTTGTTTTTGGCGATAACGTAATGCAAGTTTACCAATCCGCAATGCACTATAAAAAATTTGACGGCGTAACCAAGGCGCTTGTTTCACTTTATCATGTACAGCCGCATAAATTTTTTCATAGAAACGTGGTACAACACACATCAAGGTTGGTTTAACTGCCTCTAACGCCTGCTTAATTTGTTGTGGATCCGATAAATAAACATTTACCGCACCTTGCGACAGCACGTAAGCCACCCAAGCACGTTCAAAGATATGTGATAACGGTAAGAACGATAAAGAAACATCTTTGCTGTCAATATTCATTAACGTTTGCTTATGAGTAGCCAGTTGATGGGCAAGATTATGATAATCCAACATTACCCCTTTTGGCTCGCCTGTTGTCCCTGAGGTATAAATCAAGGTAAACAGATCATCCATTGTTTTAGTTTGCAAACGTTGCGTTAATTCTGGTTGAGATTCCGTTGTCGCCGATTGTAAGAAAGTTTGCCAATCTATACCAATCTCAGCGTCACGTAAATCTAATGGCTGCATTGCCACTATTTTTACTAATTGCGGACAACGAGGCACAATAGATAACGCCACGTCATACTCTTTTTGATTACCAACAAATAACACCTTCATATCAGAGTGATTCACAATATATTCTGTTTGATATTCGTTATTTGTTGCAAAAATCGGCACTGTCACACCACGCATCTGTAAAATTGCAAAATCAGCAATAGTCCATTGCGGCATATTTTGGGCAAAAATCCCTACTTTATCTTGTACTTGTAAACCAAGTGATAATAAAGCTAATGACAACTGTTCGCTCTGTTGGCGAAAGTTTTGCCAAGAAATATCATGGAGTTGGTGGTGTTCATCAAAATAGCGTAATGCTGTTTGTTGAGATAATTTTTCACTTTGTTGGTGAATAACATCGACAAAATGGACGAGTTGTTGAGAATGGTGTTGCATTGTGAATGCGTTTCCTTAATTTCAGATAACATCTGTGCGCAAATATACCATTCTTATATAAAAAATCCAGTGCTTTTACTGCCTAGAAACACAATCGCCCATTGAATTATCAATGGGCGATCTAATTTGTGATTTAGCTCACATTTATACCTTAAAACAAGCAACAAGATGTTGCGCTTCTCCTGTCAGACGAGGTTTTTCTAAGGTACATTCCGTATCTGCTAATAAACAGCGGGTACGGAATACACAACCTGAAGGCGGATTAATTGGTGAAGGTAAATCACCTTCTAATAACTGAATCGTTTTGCCTTTTTCTAAATCGGGATCAGGAATTGGCACTGCTGACATCAATGCTTTCGTGTAAGGATGTTTCGTTTCATGATACACCTTATCGTAAGTTCCTAATTCCACTGCATTACCTAAATACATAACTAATACACGATCAGAAATATGTTTTACCACGGCTAAATCATGAGCAATAAAGATCAGCGATACCCCCATCTCCTTTTGCAAAGATTTTAATAGGTTTACTACCTGAGCCTGAATAGAAACATCTAAAGCAGAAACTGGCTCATCGCAAATAATTAATTTTGGCTCAACAATTAAAGCACGAGCAATCCCAATACGTTGACATTGTCCGCCTGAAAATTCGTGAGGATAACGGTTGATCAAGTTTGGTAGCAATCCAACTTTTAACATCATTGCTTGTACACGCTCTTTTACTTCCTCAGCAGATAATTCAGGGAAATAAATTTTCAATGGTTCGGCGATAATGTTACCAATCGTCATACGTGGATTTAATGATGCCAACGGATCTTGGAAAATCATCTGGATATCTTTGCGCGTACTATGCCACTCTTTATCAGATTGACTACTTAAATTCTTACCTAACCAAAGAATATTACCACCTGCAGATTTTACTAATCCAATAATGGCACGCGCTAACGTTGATTTACCACAACCTGATTCACCTACTACGCCTAACGTTTCACCTTCATATAATTTAAAAGAAACGTGATTTACCGCTTTTAAGGTCTGCTTTTTCTTAAAGAATAAACCTTCATTTCCTTGTACTTGGAAATGTACGCTAAGATCATCAACTTCTAATAATAATTTTTTCATTCTGCTCTTCCTCTTAGAATCATTTCCTCAGCACTGATAAAGCACGCACGTAAGCGATTATCTGCAAAACGGCTTAATGCCGGTGCTTCCAGACATTGTTCTGTCGCAAACTTACAACGTGGTTGAAATGGGCATCCAGTAGGAAGATGCAATAGATTCGGCGGATTTCCCGGAATAGTAATTAATTGATCTTCTTCAGTATCTAAACGTGGCACAGCATTAATTAAGCCAACTGAATAAGGATGTGTTGGTTGATAGAAAATTTCTTTTGCTGAACCATATTCCATCGTACGCCCAGCGTACATCACTAATACTTGATCACAGCTTCCCGCTACTACACCTAAATCATGGGTAATCATAATGATTGCCGTATTAAATTCACGCTTAAGATCATTTAATAATGCCATGATTTGTGCCTGCACTGTCACATCTAACGCAGTCGTTGGCTCATCTGCAATTAACAGCTTTGGACGACATAACAACGCCATCGCAATCATTACCCGCTGACGCATACCGCCAGAAAATTCATGTGGATACATATCCATTCTTTTACGCGCTTCTGGCATTTTTACCGCATCTAACATCTTGATGGATTCCTCAAATGCTTGTTTGCGATCATAGCCTTTATGCAGAATCAATACTTCCATTAATTGCTCACCAATCTTCATATAAGGATTAAGTGAAGTCATTGGATCTTGGAAAATCATGGCAATTTGTTCTGCACGTAAGCGGTTAAGTTGGGCTTCTGGTAAACCTAAAATTTCTTCACCATTAAAACGAGCTGAACCTGACGTTCTACCGTTATCCGCTAATAATCCCATTAGCGCAAAAGCAGTTTGTGATTTACCTGAACCAGATTCCCCTACAATACCAAGCGTTTCACCGGCATTTAAGGTAAAGGTTAAATTATTTACTGCAGTCACTTCGCCATCAGGTGTCTTAAAAGTGACTCGTAAATCTTGAACATCAAGGAGAGGTTGTTTTTCGTTTTTCATTTTTCTCACCTTATCGATCTTTTGGATCAAGTGCATCACGCAAACCATCACCAATAAAATTAAAACAGAATAGTGTGATGACTAAAAAAATTGCTGGGAAAATTAATAGCCAAGGTGCGGCTTCCATTGATTTTGAACCATCATTTAATAATGCTCCCCAACTACTTAGTGGCTCTTGTGTACCTAGTCCTAAGAAACTTAAGAAAGATTCAAATAAAATCATTCCTGGCACTAATAATGAAGCATAGACCACCACAATACCTAATACATTCGGCACAATATGACGCCAAACAATTTGACGAGAAGAAACCCCACACACGATCGCGGCTTCAATAAATTCTTTGCGTTTTAGGCTTAATGTTTGCCCACGTACAATCCGTGCCATATCTAACCAAGACACCATTCCAATGGCGACAAAGATTAATAGAATATTTTGCCCAAAGAACGTAACTAATAAAATCACAAAGAACATAAATGGGAATGAATAAAGAATCTCTAAGATGCGCATTAATACTGCATCGGTTTTCCCGCCGATATAACCTGCTGTCGCGCCATAGAGTGTTCCTACTAAAACAGCAATTAATGCTCCAGCGATTCCAACTAATAATGAAATACGACCGCCAATCGCTAAGCGAACTAACAGATCTCGCCCAGAAGAGTCTGTACCAAAATAGTGCATTGATTCAAAATCTGGTGGATTGGTCATCATTCCCCAATCAGTGTCATCATAGCTAAATGGCATTAGCATCGGTGCAAACACTACAAATAACACAATAAAAAAGAGAATGATTAAACTGGCAACTGCTGCTTTATTGCGGAAAAAACGGCGTCTAGCATCTTGCCATAAACTACGCCCATCAACAGTTTCTAATTGTTCGCCCAACTTTTGCATGAGGGCTTGATTTTCTTTTGGTTTTAACATCTTTTACCTCATCCTTTAGTAGCGAATTTTTGGATCAATCACAGCATATAAAATATCAACAATCGCATTAAACACGATAGTTAAAGTACCCACTAAAATGGTTAAACTTAATACTAATGAGTAATCACGATTCAATGCACCATTCACAAATAACTGTCCAATCCCCGGTAATACAAAAATACTTTCAATTACCATTGATCCTGTAATAATCCCTACAAAAGCAGGTCCCATATAAGAGATAACAGGCAGTAATGCTGGGCGTAATGCGTGTTTCAATACAATACGACGCATTGGTAAACCTTTCGCTTTTGCTGTACGAATAAAATTGGAATGTAATACTTCAATCATCGAACTTCGCATAATCCGAGCAATGCTAGCAATATAAGAGAGAGAAAGGGCAACCATCGGCATTAACATATAGATAAATTGTCCGTTATTCCAACCGCCTGATGGTAACCATTTGAGAATAATCGAAAAAATAAGGACTAATAATGGTGCCACCACAAAACTCGGCACTACAACACCCGTCATTGCAAACGTCATTATCAAATAATCTAACCATTTATTTTGTTTTAAAGCTGCAATGACGCCAGCAGAAATACCAAAAAATAGCGCCAATAAAAACGCTGAAAAGCCGAGTTTTAATGAAACCGGAAACGAGTCTGCGACAAGTTGGTTTACCGTATAATCTTTATACTTAAATGAAGGGCCAAAATCGCCGTGTGCAAGATCTTTTAAATAGATACCATACTGGACTAATAATGGTTCATTTAAATGATACTTTGCTTCAATATTCGCAATCACTTCTGGCGGATAATTCTTTTCACTCGAGAATGGACTACCCGGTGCTAAGCGCATCATAAAGAAGGAAACTGTAATCAGAATAAATAGTGTTGGGAGCGCCTCTAAAATACGGCGAAAAATTAATTTAAGCATACACACATCCCATAAAATTTAGCAAAAACACCCAACCCATAATAGTTTATGGATTGGGTTATAACAGAAAGAATTAATGTTTAATGATATAAACGTCTTTTAAGTAGTAATTTTGACCTGGGTGTGCATCTGCAAAACCTTTCACCCAAGGTTTAATTAAACGAGGTTGTACATAATGATAAACAGGTACCATTGCTGTATCTTTCTCTAGTTGTGCTTCTGCTTTTGCATAAACTTCAGCACGATCGACATCTGTTTGAGCTTTAAATGCAGAGGCAATTAAATCATCGTATGCTTTACTCTTATAGAAGGCAGTATTGTTCGCACTATTAGATAAATAATAGTTCAAGAAGGTACTTGCTTCATTATAGTCCGCACACCAACCTGCTCTTGCCATTTGGAAGTTACCTTGATGACGAGAATCTAAGTAAGTTTTCCACTCTTGATTCTCTAAATTAATATTCACAATACCTTGTAAATTTTTCTTCCAGATAGATTGTGCAGCAATCGCCAATTTCTTGTGGTTGTCAGAAGTGTTATATAGCAAATTGAAATTGAGTGGTTTTGACTTGTCATAACCAGCTTCTTTTAACAATTTAATTGCTTCTTCGTTACGTTTCTTTTGATCCCAGCTAGCCCATTCTGGATTTTTCATCTTCTCTGCACCATTGATAAATGGTGGAGTAAAGATATACGCAGGTGTTTGACCTTGTTGTAAGATCTTATCGGTAATGATATTACGATCTAATGCTAATGACAGTGCTCGGCGAACTTTTTCATTATCAAATGGCGCTTTCGCTGTATTTACTTCATATAAATAAGTACAAAGTGATGGCGAAATATGTAACTCATCTGGTAATTCTTTTTTAACTTTCGCAAATAATTCAATTGGAATTTCTTTACCTGTCATATCTTCATCGCCAGCACGGTAACGTGCAATATCGGTTGCAGAAGATTCAATTGGTAATAAAGTTACTTTAGTTAATACTGTTTTTGCATTGTCCCAATAATGTGGGTTACGCTCTAATACCGCTTTTTCATTCACCACCATTGATTTCAACACAAACGCCCCATTACCAACGATATTTTCTGGCGCGGTCCATTTATCACCAAATTTCTCTACCACTTTTGGATTGACTGGTGATAACACATAGTGTTCAACTAATTTATCAACATAAGGTACTGTTTCTGTTAAATGCAGAACTAAAGTGTGGTCATCTTTTGCTTCAACGCCAAGATCAGTCACAGGCGCTTTACCTGTAATAACTTGATCAGCATTTTTAAGTTTAAGGAAATCTAAGAAAGTTGAATAAGGAGAGGCTGTTTTTGGATCAGCTAAACGTTGCCATGCATACACAAAATCGCCTGCTACGACAGGATCACCATTTGACCATTTTGCTTCTGGACGAAGATGGAATGTCCATGTTTTAAAATCTTCACTATGATCCCATGAAGTTGCGACACCAGGAAGAATATGACCTTTTTCATCTGAGGTTACTAAAGTTTCAAATAATTGATGTGCATAATTACCTTCAACATCCCCTTCCATTTTTTGTGGATCTAACGTCGCTGGGTTTGCACTAATGTTCCATACTAATTCTTGTTTGTCTGCTAATTGTGTTCCTGCTGGCACATTCGCCGCCATCGCACCTGTTGCTGCAACACCCAAGCTCATCGCTACAAATAGCAAAGATTTCTTAAATGGTTTTTGCATGTTTCACTCCTTAAAAAATAATGATTTCTTCTACCGATATGTAGAATTAGTTCTAATTAATAAAGTAAATCTGGCTGTTTGTAAATAACACTTTTGAGATTTTCATATTATTAGCCATTTATTAGCTATTTTTTGATACTTTTAGGATGTTTCTCTAGAACTAGGCCAGAAAAAAATGCATAACTCGCTACATTTTGGAGTTTTACTAGATGGAAATGTAGGGTTTGGCTATTTGCTATAATATAAAAATGTAGAATACTATTATTCTTATTTACCTCATAATCTCGAATAAAACTCTATTCTAATTCTTAATTAATCTCCATATAATTTTTTTAATCAATATATCTTCTCCTAGATAATCTTATACTGTTTATATCACTTTTCTAAATCTCAGATAAGAACTTTATATATGTCATTGTTTTTAATTGATAAATTTTCGATACATAGAAGGTATGTTGGAAATTATGTAATGTATTTTAAATGTATCAAAATCATGGTAAAAAAATTATAAACATTCACTATCAAAGTTACCTTTATT
>NZ_JAQIBB010000054.1:0-31068 GCF_027920745.1 Gallibacterium faecale
TTTTTACATGCCCCTTGAGGGGCATGTGAAGCAATAGGCCCTTATAGGGTAGCCTAAAAACCGCACGTTTTACGTGCGGATTGTTATTCCTCTAATCTCAGGCTAATTCCAGGCTAAGATCAGAGCATTAACACAAAAAAGAGAATATTGTTTGTGATTGACTGGTGCTATTGCTATCAGTGAGGAAAAACTTGTTGAAGTATTTATGAGGTCTATAAATAAGATCGTAAGGAACTGGCTAAGTAGCCGGGGATAAAGCGTTATCCCCGATTTTCAAACCAGCTTTCAAGAATTAAACACGCCGAGATAGAATCTATTTTGCCTTTAGTTAATGCTTTAAACCCGCCACGTGCAAAAATTTCTGCTCGTGCTTCGGTGGTGGTTAGTCGTTCATCTTGTAATTCCACTTTTACTCCGAAACGTCCATTTAAACGATTGGCAAATTTTCTGGCGCGCTGAGTAATTTCTTGTTCCGTACCGTCCATATTTAATGGCAAGCCTACAATAACATAATCAGGTCGCCATTCGTCTAAACATTTTTTAATAGCGTCCCAATTAGGAATCCCATCTTGAGCTTTAAACGCCGGCAAGGCTTGAGCAGTTTGGGTAATGCTTTGTCCTACGGCACAGCCAATACTTTGTGTACCAAAGTCAAACGCAATGATAGTTAAATTTTCCATTAGGCATTCCCCATTTCGTGGCTAAGTAAATAACTTTGTTGGATACCTAATAAATGATTGGCAGCATCCCAACGCTGATCAAATGGTAATGTAAACAGGATCTCGCGTGTTGCAGGCACGGTTAACCATGAGTTTTGTTTAATTTCATCGGCCAGTTGATTGGGTTCCCACAAAGCACATCCTAAGGCAATCAAATAGTCTTTAGGCCCCGACTCTTTACCAAGTGCATATAAAATATCCGAAGAGGTTGTGAGAACTAAATCATCGGTGATTGAAAAAGAGTAACGGTATTTTTGTGGCGTTGCACTATGTAGCACAAACCCTTGTTCAATATTAACCGGCCCACCAGCAAAGATCAGTTTTTCTGGGTAATGTTGTTCTGTTGGCATAAAGTGATTCATTTTTGCCATCATTTCTGCCAAAGTTAAATCAGTAGGTTGGTTAATCACCAATCCCATACTACCTTGTTCATTATCTTCACAAATATAAACGACAGTGCGTTGAAAAAAAGGATCATCAAGATCGGGCATTGCCACAAGAAATTGATTTTGTAATGTCATAATTTTCCTTCAAGCTAAACTACAAATCACCAAAACAGACTTGTAAGGCACTAATAGCAACCAAAGATGCTGTTTCGGTGCGTAACACCCGTTTGCCTAGTAAAACTTCGGTAAAGCCTTGTTGCACAGTATGTTCGATCTCCTGAGCGGATAGCCCACCTTCTGCACCAATTAATAAACGTACGCCTGCTTTTGGTGGCGGTGCTAGTTGTTTTATCGAATGTGTGGCTCTTGGGTGTAAATTCAGTTTTAACATTCCGTCATCTTCTGCACACCAATCTTGTAATTTCATCAGTGGGCGAATTTCAGGGATACTGTTGCGTCCACACTGTTCACAAGCGGCAATCGCAATTTTTTGCCATTGTTGAATTTTCTTTTCCATACGTTCGGCATCTAATTTGACACCACAACGTTCCGACCATAATGGGGTAATGATCTTTACCCCTAATTCAACCGATTTCTGGATGGTGAACTCCATGCGCTCGCCACGCGAGATCACTTGCCCTAAATGAATAATTAATGGAGATTCACGATCATCAAAGATGGCGGGTTCAAGCGATACTGAAATCTGTTTTTTAGTTGCTTCAGTTATCACAGCGGGATAAATATGATTGCTACCATCAAATAATTCAAGTCGTTCGCCAACTTGCATACGTAATACACGTCCAACATGATGTGCAGCGTCTTCGCTTAATTGGCATTGCGTTTGCTGTGTTAAAGGTTCGGGATGATAAATGCGTGGTACTCTCATAAGTTATTTTCTAATAAGTTATTTAGGTTGTTATCAGCTATTGTAAAAAATTCTCGCTTTTTTTGATATATCTCTAAGGATTTTTGGGGATTTTTGTTATAGTAAGCGCCGTTATTTTTTTGAATATGATCAAGGAGAAAATTATGGCTCGCCGTCCTTTAGTAATGGGCAACTGGAAATTAAATGGTAGCAAAGCGTTTACCAAAGAGTTAATTAATGGTTTGAAAGCAGAATTAGCTGGCGTGGAAGGTTGTGATGTTGCGATTGCACCACCAATGATGTATTTAGCAGAAGCAGAAGCTGCATTAGCAGGCAGTAAAATTGCATTAGGTTCACAAAACGTAGATCTTAAACAATCAGGTGCGTTTACTGGTGATATCTCTGCCACAATGTTAAAAGATTTTGGTACAAAATATATCATTATCGGTCACTCAGAACGTCGTGCTTATCACCACGAAAGCGATGAGTTTATCGCACAAAAATTTGCGGTATTAAAAGAGCAAGGTTTAGTGCCAGTGCTTTGTATCGGTGAAAGTGAAGCTGAAAATGAAGCTGGTAAAACTGAAGAAGTGTGCGCAAGACAAATTGATGCAGTATTAAATACATTAGGCGCAGAAGCGTTCCTTGGTGCCGTGATTGCATATGAGCCAATTTGGGCAATCGGTACTGGTAAATCAGCAACCCCAGCACAAGCACAAGCTGTTCACGCATTTATTCGTAGCCATATTGCGAAGAAAGACGCAAAAGTGGCAGAACAAGTTATTCTTCAATACGGTGGTTCTGTAAATGATGCGAATGCAGCAGAATTATTCGCAATGCCAGATATTGATGGTGCGTTAGTCGGTGGTGCATCATTAAAAGCACCAGCATTTGCAACTATCGTGAAAGCAGCTGCAAAAGCAAAAAACTAATTTTATTGCTTAATTAGGTGATTTTTAGAAGACCTGCTAGTTATTACTAGCAGGTTTTTTATATCTCTCCTAGCCTATGTTCATATAATGGAGAGGAGTGAGGCGGAGATGCAAAGATAATAGCCAATCTATATAACTTATAGTAAAAAGCTATTTGCCTTATCAACAAATTTCCCCTATTAATGTCCGGTTGAAATAAATTTAATAAGGCAAAAACTATGAATATTCAGCAAGTGATTAAACAAAATCATCTTGAACTATTGTTCCAACAAGGTGTATTTGGGATTGAAAAAGAGAGTCAACGTATTACTGCCGATGGAAAAATTGTAACAACACCGCATCCTGCAGTGTTTGGTAACCGTTCTTATCATCCTTATATTCAAACCGATTTTGCAGAAAGCCAATTAGAGTTAATTACACCGCCACAAAAAAGTGTGAAAGAGAGCTATCGTTGGTTATCAGCGATTCACGAAGTGGTATTACGGGCATTACCAGAAAATGAATATATCTCCCCATTTAGTATGCCTTTGATTTTACCAGCGGAAAGTGAAATCAAAGTCGCCCAATTAGATAATCGTGAAGATGTGGCTTATCGTGAACACTTGGTTGAAAGCTATGGCAAATATAAGCAGATGATCAGCGGTATCCACTATAATTTCCAACTAGCTGATGAATTTATTACGAAGTTATTTAGCTTACAAACAAGTTACCAAGATCCAATCGCTTTTCGTAATGATCTCTATTTAAAACTAGGGAAAAACTTCTTACGTTATCAATGGATTTTAGTTTATCTGTTTTCAGCTTCACCAAGTGTAGAACCGGCATTTTTTAATCGTGGACAAACACAACCTACCGATTTTGTACGGAGTTTGCGTTCTAGTCATTATGGCTATGTCAATCACAGCGAGATTAAGGTGTCGTATGAGAGCTTACAAGATTACGTAGATACCTTAGAACACTGGGTGAATAATGGGAAACTGATCGCTGAAAAAGAATTCTATTCAAATATCCGTTTCCGCGGTGCGAAAAAGCATGTACGGGAATTACTCACCAAAGGGATTCGTTACTTAGAATTTAGATTGTTTGATCTGAACCCATTTGCTGAATATGGCATTACCTTAGAAGACGCCGAATTTATACACTACTTTGTGCTATTAATGGTGTGGCTAGAAAACACCGCAGACCAAGCAGAAATTGAGCTAGGTAAACAACGATTAGCAGATATTGCAATGGAACACCCATTAACGATTACAGCTTACCAACAAGAAGGAAGCGCCATTTTAGCAGAGCTTGAAAAAATGGCAGTGGCGTTAAATGCGCCAGCTGAGATCGTTGCTGTAATCAAGGCAAAACAGCGTCAAATGTTAGCCCCAGAAACCACAATTTGTGGACGTTTAGTGCAACAAATGCAGCAAGCAACAGATTATCACCAATTAGGTGCAGCGTGGGCGAAACAGTATAAAGCGCATGCCACAGAACGTTATTATGCATTGAGTGCCTTTGATAATATGGAACTTTCTACTCAAGCATTAATGGTGGATTTAATTCAACAAGGGATCAAAGTTGAAATTCTAGATGAAAATGATCAATTCCTCTGTTTGCAATATGGCGATCATATTGAATATGTGAAAAATGGAAATATGACCGCAAAAGACAGCTATATTTCTCCTTTAATTATGGAAAATAAAGTTGTTACCAAAAAAGTATTAGCAAAAGGTGGCTTTAATGTGCCGCAAAGCCTTGAGTTTAGAAAAGTGGAAGATGCTGTTGCAGCCTATCCACTATTTGAACATCGTGCAGTAGTAATTAAACCAAAATCAACCAATTTTGGATTGGGTATTACGATTTTTAAACAAGGTGTAGAAAATATTGATGATTTCCGCCAAGCGATTGAGATTGCTTTCCGTGAAGATAAGGAAGTAATGGTTGAAGATTATTTAGTGGGTACTGAATACCGTTTCTTTGTATTGGGTGATCAAACCTTAGCGGTGTTATTACGTGAACCAGCTAATGTGATTGGCGATGGCGAGCATTCAGTGGCTGAGTTAGTTGCGGCGAAAAATCAACATCCATTACGTGGTGATGGCAGCCGTACCCCATTAAAGAAAATTGCCTTAGGTGATATTGAAAAATTACAGTTAAAAGAACAAGGCTTAACCATAGATTCGATTCCAGAACAAGGACGTAAGGTGCAATTACGAGCTAACTCAAATATTAGTACGGGTGGTGATTCTATTGATATGACGGATCTAATGCATCCTAGTTATAAAGAAGTGGCTGTACAGATCACTAAAGCAATGGGGGCTGCGGTATGTGGCGTGGATCTGATTGTGCCAGATTACACAAAACCAGCAGAACCTAAATTAAGTTCATGGGGTGTGATCGAAGCCAATTTTAATCCAATGATGATGATGCACATTTTCCCCTATCAAGGGACTTCAAGACGCGTCACAAAAAATGTGATTAAGATGTTATTTCCAGAGTTGTTTTAAGCGAGCATTAGGAATTGGGCATCAAGGCAAGATTGCAGATTGGTCTCAATTTAGTCATAAATTTAATAAATGCTAATTAGAACAACAATAGCTAAATAATATTAAATAGACTTGATTATCAAGCTGAAAGCCCACAATTAAGTGGGCTTTGTTATATACACGAAATAAAATATTTTATATAACCCTTGAGTTATAATTGCACAAAAAACACCAGTAGCAGAGATTGAACTCGCTTTTAAACGATTGGGAGAAATGACCGATGAAAGTACAAGCCGTTAGTTATAAAACTGTAAAAGAGACTTTGTTAAAAAACAAAGAAACCAAAGCACTTTATATTCAAGAGAAACGTATTGAAGAGTTACAAACTTTACTTGTAGAGTTACGCAAAAAAGCAGGTTTGACTGTATCAGAAGTTGCGGCAAGAATGGGAGTAAGCCAACCGGCAGTAAGTAAATTAGAAAAAAATGCTAGCCGTGCATCTTTTATAACATTGCAACGTTACGCACAGGCTTGTGGCGCTGAGTTACATGTAGGGGCAAATTTATAATATTTCATATTCTGATAACTGTGAAAACAATCATCATTGTTGCCCTCTCACACTTGCAAAAAATCTTATTAGAATGAGGATTAGTAAGTATGTGAGGTCTGAATAAAATGGAGTCGCCCTTTAGGGCGAAACCTAAATAACCGTTAACAGAAAAATGCGCTAACAAAATCTAAAATTAGACTCACTTAATATTAACGGTAACACCAAGCCAAAACCCGCCTTGCGAAGATTTTCCATAACACAAATACGCCACAAAGCGCTAAAAACAGTAATGAATCAATGTTATAGGCTTTTAGGGAAAGGTAATAATGAATTGCCGCTAAAATAACGACCAATAAGGCTAATTGATGTAGCGAAAACCAGCGTTTACCTAGTCTTCTTTTGATATAAGGAATTGAAGATAAGGCAATCGAAACCAACAGAATTACTGCAATAAAGCCAATTTGTAGATAAGTTCTACTCACGATTTCGCTAATAAAAAGTTGGAAATCAAAGCCTAGTTCTAACGCAAGATAACCAACAATGTGCAACGATAACCAAAATAATGCCCATAGTCCCAAACTGCGGTGTAGCGGGAGTAATATTGGTTGTCGTAAACACTGCGTAATAATCCTAAAACTAAATAAGATTAATAAAAATAATAGGGCGGTATAGCCTAGAAAATGAATAATCTCTTTAATTGGGTCAGTACCAAAGCTACTTACCAAATTAAAATTGATCGCATAGATGAGCCAAAGGAGAGGAATTACCCCTCCCAAATGAATAAGATAACGCAAAATTTTAAATAACATCTTAGTAATTCTTGCTTAAATCCAGGTGAGAATATAAGTGAGCAACTTGTTCTTCATAACCATTAAACATTAATGTTGGCTGTCTTTTAATATCAAATAATCCACCAGACCCAATTACACGTTCAGAGGCTTGCGACCAACGAGGATGATCTACTTTTGGATTGACATTGGCATAAAAACCATATTCATGTGGAGCAAGTTTTACCCAAGTGGTTAATGGGCGAGTTTCACTTAAGGTAATTTTGACAATGGATTTAATGCTCTTAAACCCGTATTTCCAAGGTACAACTAACCGAATCGGTGCGCCACTTTGTGGTGCTAAGGTTTTACCATATAGCCCGACAGACATCAGTGTTAGTGGATTCATTGCTTCTTCAATCGTCAATCCCTCGATATAAGGGTAATCAATATTACCACCGAAGAAAGGATTTTTTTGCCCTGGCATCTGCTCTGGATCATACAGTGTTTCAAAGACAACATATTTTGCTTTACTAGTAGGAGCAACAGTTTTTAATAAAGAGGAAAGTGGAAAACCAATCCAAGGAATAACCATTGACCAAGCCTCGACACAACGGAAACGATAGATTCGTTCTTCTAATGGAAATTTAGTGAGGAGATCTTGGTGATCCAAGATAAGTGGTTTTTCAACTTCACCACCAATTTCTAATTGCCAAGGATCAGTTTTGAAATCTTTTGCGTAGTGTGCAGGCGAGCCTTTTTCAACACCAAATTCATAAAAATTATTATAACCAATCACTTTTTCTTCAGGTGTTAATGGCAATGTATTTTCTGCTTGGGCGGAAAAATCTAATGCGATACGGCGATCGATTTTATCTTCTGCATAGCTCAGTTTAGGCAGTAATGGCGTAATACTTGCTCCCCCTAATAAAGCAATTAGCTGGCGACGTTTTTTAAAAATATGTTCAGGGGTAACATCGTGTTCAGTGAGTTTCATATACTATTCTTAATAATAAATAAAAGTAATTAATTAACCGATATTCAGATTGGCATTTTTAGTAGAAGTTCCTGATGAATCGGAAAAGTTTATAGATTGCTGTAATAGGTAAGATAAAATGGAATTTATTGCTCATCAGAAAAACGCTATACTACCAACACTTTTATGTAACCACTGAGGTGGAACTTGACCACAACAATTTCAGAAGTTTTTACGTTAGAACCACAAGATAATGCACGATTGCAATCACTTTGTGGACCATTTGATGAACATATCTCATTAATTGAAAAGCAGTTTAACCTGATTATCTCTCGCCGTAATTTTACGTTTACCTTAGAGTCAGCCGATGAAGAAAGTAAACCTCATCACGCACAGTTATTGAAAAATGCGGCAAAGCTAATTCAACGTTTATATGTCGAAACGGCAATGGTAAAAGGCAAAGTAAATGAACTCGATCTTGAACAAATTCATTTAGCAATCCAGGAAAGCCGAATGTTGCTGCAACAGGTTGATACCGTTGAAGATGATGAAGCTAAAGTCTTTAGTACCACTATTAAAACTAAGCGTGGAGTGATCAAACCACGTGGCAAAAATCAGATCCAATATTTACATAATATTTTGCGCCATGATATTAGCTTTGGGATTGGACCTGCGGGAACGGGGAAAACCTTTTTAGCGGTGGCGGCGGCAGTTGAAGCATTAGAAAAACAGCAAGTACGCCGTTTATTATTAACTCGTCCAGCGGTAGAAGCTGGGGAAAAATTAGGTTTCTTGCCTGGTGATTTAGCCCAAAAAATCGATCCTTATTTACGTCCATTATATGATGCACTGTTTGAAATGTTGGGCTTTGAAAAGGTGCAAAAATTAATGGAGCGCAATGTAATTGAGATTGCGCCGTTAGCCTATATGCGTGGGCGTACATTAAATGATGCCTTTATTATTTTAGACGAAAGCCAAAATACCACTATTGAACAAATGAAAATGTTTTTAACACGGATTGGCTTTAATTCTAAGGCAGTGATTACGGGGGATATTACGCAAGTTGATTTACCTCGTGGGCAGAAATCTGGATTACGCCATGCGATTGATGTATTAGGGGATGTTGAAGAATTAAGTTTTAACTATTTTAAGAGTGAAGATATTGTTCGGCATCCTGTGGTAGCGAAAGTGGTGCAAGCCTATGAAAAATGGGAAGCAGAAGATGAAATTCGCCGTAAAGAAGCCGCTGAACAACGCCGTTTAGCCAAATTAGAGGAACAAAAAGATGACGCATAAGCCAGATGTCATTGTTGATTTACAAATTGTGTCTGAGGATCAATCTAATATACCTTCGTTAGAGCAGTTTACCTACTGGGCGACTCAAGCGGTACGCCCTGAACAGGAGAATGTCGAATTGACAATTCGGATCGTTGATGAAGCGGAAAGTCACCATCTTAACTTTACTTATCGTGGTAAAGATCGCCCAACCAATGTATTATCGTTTCCTTTTGAAGTGCCGGAGGGAATTGAGCTGCCTTTATTGGGGGATTTGGTTATTTGTCGTCAAGTGGTAGAGAAAGAAGCAGCAGAGCAGCAAATTTCACTAGAAACCCATTATGCACATTTAACGGTACACGGCTGCTTACATTTATTGGGGTATGATCATATTGAAGATGATGAAGCAGAAGAAATGGAGAGCCTAGAAACAGAGATTATGCTAGGAATGGGTTATCAAGATCCTTATTTAAGCGAAAAGATCTAGGTTATTGCTAATTTTATGCACAACACCTCTTCTAATTTCTCTCGTCAAGTGGTGATCTTAGCTGGCGATCAAGCTTGGCGAGAGCAGCAATATCAACAAATTATTCAACATTATCCTACACAACCAATTCTATGTTGTGCTTCTCATCCCCCAGCAATATCACATCAGCAGTTACGGTTTTTTCCCTTTAACAATAGTCGTAATGTATTAGGGCAGGAGTTTTCATTAGCGATTTTTGATGCCACAGAGGGTGAACATTTAGCATTTCATCTGGATACACTCACTATTCTTGCTGCTACTTTAAAAGCGGGTGGATGTCTTTTTCTGTTGTTACCACGCTGGCAAACTTTAACAACTACGCCAGATCAAGATTCATTACGTTGGAATAGTGCAGATACAGCAACCCCTACACCACAGTTTATTGCGTGGTTGAAGCAGAAAATCGAACAATATCATTTAAAGATTTATTCTGCGCAGCAGCCGTTAATTGATTATCCTAAAATCCAAACTGATGAATGGCAATTACCCAGATTAGCACTGCAAGAACAGCAACAATGCCTACAACAACTGTTACAACCGCAAGCAGATATCTATTTGCTGATGGCTGGGAGAGGACGAGGAAAATCGGCATTAGCGGGACAATTTATTCAACAGCTTATTGCTCGACAGCAGCGAGTATTAGTAACAGCTGCAAATCAGCAAGCTATCACAACGTTAAAATATTTTGCTGCGCCACAACACATTGAATTTATTGCGCCAGATGCGTTGAACCAACAATTACCCCAAGCCACGATTAAAGAGTATGATTGGCTGATTGTCGATGAAGCGGCAATGTTGCCTTTATCTTTATTACAGCGTTTTTGTAAGGTATTCCCGAAAGTATTATTGGCAACAACCAGTGAGGGGTATGAGGGAACAGGGCAAGGATTTCGCTTGAAATTAGAACAGCAACTTGATCGTTGTTACCATTATTTAACCTTAACAATTCCATTGCGTTGGCCAATGGGCGATAGATTAGAATGTTGGGTGAATGATGTTGCGTTATTAGTGTCACAACAGCAACCAAAGATCCCCTATCAACCGACCAATGATTATCAATTTCTCGTCGCTGATCAACTTCCGGTTAGTGAGCAGTTAATCGCTTTGTATCAATTGTTATCTTTAGCGCATTACCGGACTTCTCCCACAGACTTTCGCCGTTTACTAGATGGAAATCAGCAACGTTTTATTTGGTGTAAAGTCGCACAGCAACCGATTGGTGTGGTTTGGGGATTAATCGAAGGTGGGATTGAAAATATTGAATTAATAGAAGGTATTTGCCAAGGATACCGTCGTCCTAAAGGTAATCTGGTGGCTCAAGCTTTAGCCTTTCAATTAAATCAGCAAGCGGCAGTACAGTTACGTTCATTACGTATTTCAAGAATTGCCGTTGCACCGCAATGGCAACATCATGGTGTTGGTACTGCATTAATCCAGCAGTTACAGCAACGTTATCGCCATCAACAAGATTTTTTGTCAGTGAGCTTTGGTTATAGCAAAGAATTATTGGCATTTTGGCAACGGGTTGGTTTCCAAGTCGTAGGTTTAAGCCAAGGCACAGAAGCGAGTAGTGGTAATTATAGCGTGATGATGGTCTATCCATTGTCCGAAGCTGGCGATCTGTTCTTCCAACAAGCGAGGCGAAAATTTAGGCGAGATCTTCCACTTATGGCACATCCATTGCGTATTGAATTAAGCAGACAATTAGGTTTATCTCTCGATATCGATTGGCAATTAACCGTGGATGATAGGCAGAGTTTGTCTGATTTCGTTACCTATCAACGTACAGTGGCGGTGAGTTATCCTGCTTTACGCCGTTTGTTATATCATTATCCAGATCCGAATTTACAACAACAGCTTGATCTTTTAATCCAACCATTTCAACGCAATCAGAAACAGCGTTTGATAGTGTTTAAGCAGGAGCTTGCTAATTTTTTACAAAAAAGTTAGAAAAAAATTAACTGTTAGATTAAACTGAAAACCTAGTCGATAAATTTATCTTTTTAAGTTGTTTTGAAATTAAAATCTATAAATATTATAAATTTTAGAATTTAATTTTTATATTGTTTCGTAATAAAGCAAAATAAATGACTTTTTAGCATAAAATCCTATTGACTAGTTTTGGGCTTTTCGGCAAAATCAAACTCGTTTTTGATTTACAAGGTTTTAAATAGATGATTCGTTCAATTTCTTTATCTCTGCTTCTCCTCCTCACAAATAGATAATTTGTGCGGTAGGTCGTGGATAAAGAAAAGTTAATCAAAGCAAACACACACATCAGCCCGCACACAAGCGGGCTTTTTTTTTAATTAACAAATAATCGTAATAGCGGAGTGGCGTATGAGTGATCGTGTAATTATTTTTGATACAACATTAAGAGATGGTGAACAGGCATTAAGAGCAAGTTTAACGGTAAAAGAGAAATTACAAATTGCACTTGCGCTAGAACGTTTAGGTGTTGATGTAATGGAAGTAGGATTCCCTGTTTCTTCGGAAGGCGATTTTAATTCTGTACAAACAATTGCAAAAGCGATTAAAAATAGCCGTGTTTGTGCGTTATCACGTGCAGTAGCAAAAGATATTGATGCGGCTTATGAAGCATTAAAAGTAGCGGAAGCTTATCGTATTCATACCTTTATTGCGACCTCTGCATTACACGTAGAAGCAAAATTAAAACGTTCTTTTGATGATGTGGTGGAAATGGCGATTGCCGCAGTAAAACGTGCAAGAGGTTATACCGATGATGTAGAGTTCTCTTGTGAAGATGCGGGGCGTACTGGAGTAGATAATATTTGCCGTATCGTAGAAGCTGCAATTAATGCAGGAGCAACCACAATTAACATTCCTGATACTGTGGGTTACACCTTACCAACGCAATTCGGTAGCATTATTGAAAATGTGATGAATCGTGTACCTAATATCGACAAAGCAGTGGTTTCTGTTCACTGTCATAATGATTTAGGTATGGCAACAGCGAACTCATTAACTGCAGTACAGTATGGTGCAAGACAAATTGAATGTACGATTAATGGTATCGGTGAACGAGCAGGAAATACTGCGTTAGAAGAAGTCGTGATGGCAATTCATACTCGTAAAGATTTAATGGATGTAACGACTAACATTAATACTCAAGAGATCTATCGTGTTAGCCAAATGGTTAGCCAACTTTGCAATATGCCAATTCAACCAAATAAAGCGATTGTTGGCTCGAATGCCTTTGCTCACTCATCAGGTATTCACCAAGATGGCGTGTTAAAAAATGCTAATACTTATGAAATTTTGTCGCCAAAAAGTATTGGCTTGAAGAAAGAAAAATTAAATCTTACTGCCCGTTCTGGTCGTGCAGCAGTCAAAAATCATATGGCGGATATGGGCTATACCGAACAAGATTATGATCTTGATAAATTATATGAAGCATTTTTGAAATTAGCTGATAAAAAAGGGCAGGTTTTCGATTATGATTTAGAAGCGTTGGCATTTATCGATATGCAGCAAGGCGAGGAAGATCGTTTAAGTTTAACTAAGATTTCCGCTCACTCAGTCAGCGATTTCCCAGCAACTTCGTTTGTCGAATTAATGTTAGATGGTAAGAAATTAAGTACTGTTTCTACTGGCGGAAATGGACCAGTTGATGCAACGTATAATGCGATTTTATCGTTAACTGGTATGGAAATTACTATGTTACATTATAATTTAGCAGCGAAAGGTGAAGGTGCGGAAGCACTAGGACAAGTTGATATTGTGGTTGAGTATCAAGGACGTAAATTCCATGGCGTTGGTTTAGCAACCGATATTATTGAAGCCTCAGCATTAGCATTAATTCATGCGATTAATGCCATTTATCGTTCACAAAAAGTTTCAGAAATTAAAAAACATACGGAGAAACACTAATGCAAACTCACAACATTGCCGTATTGGCAGGAGATGGAATCGGGCCTGAAGTCATGGCAGAAGCGTTAAAAGTATTAAACGCAGTAGAGAAAAAATTTAACTTTAAATTGAATTATCAACATTACGATGTTGGTGGAATTGGTATTGATAACCACGGTAAAGCTCTACCAGAGGTTACTTTAAAAGGCTGCGAAGCGGCGGAAGCGATTTTATTTGGTTCAGTAGGTGGTCCAAAATGGGAACATTTACCCGCCAATGAACAACCAGAACGTGGTGCATTATTACCATTACGTAAACACTTTGCGCTATTTTGTAATTTACGACCAGCCACTTTATACAAAGGATTAGAAAAATTTTGCCCATTGCGTGCTGATATTGCCGCGAAAGGCTTTGATATTGTTGTTGTACGTGAATTGACTGGTGGAATTTATTTCGGTCAGCCAAAAGGACGTGAAGGCGAAGGAAAAGTGGAAAAAGCGTTTGATACAGAAGTGTATCACCGTTTTGAGATTGAACGAATTGCACGTATTGCTTTTGAAGCTGCACGTAAACGCCGTAAAAAAGTTACTTCTGTGGATAAAGCGAATGTGTTGATTAGCTCTGTATTATGGCGTGAAGTTGTCGTTGAAGTTGCTAAAGAGTATCCAGATGTCACCTTAGAACATATCTATATTGATAATGCGACTATGCAATTAATTAAACAGCCAGAACATTATGATGTGTTGCTTTGTTCAAATATCTTTGGCGATATTATTTCTGATGAATGTGCAATGATTACTGGTTCAATGGGAATGTTGCCATCAGCGAGTATGAATGAACAAGGTTTTGGACTTTATGAACCAGCTGGCGGTTCAGCACCAGATATTGCAGGAAAAGGAATTGCTAACCCAATTGCCCAAATTCTTTCAGCAGCGATGATGTTACGTTATAGCTTCCAGTTAGAAGAGGCAGCACAAGCGATTGAAAATGCAGTAAAACAAGTATTGGCAGAAGGCTATCGTACTGCAGATTTAGCTGATCAATCAGCACCAGTTTCTACCTCTGAAATGGGTGATTTAATTGCTGCACGGATTTAATCCATCGCAGTAGTGTAGTAAATAAAAAAGATAAACGAGTGATTATTATGGGCAAAACATTATACGAAAAATTATTTGACGCTCATGTCGTGTATGAAGCGGAAGGTGAAACGCCAATTCTTTATATTAATCGTCATTTAATGCATGAAGTCACCTCACCACAAGCCTTTGATGGCTTGCGTGTTGCAGGTAGAAAAGTACGTCAGCCGAGTAAAACATTTGCAACTATGGATCATAGTATTTCTACCCAAAGTCGTGATCCTGCTGCTTGTGGGGAGCAAGCAAGAATCCAAGTGTTAGAGTTAGATAAAAACTGCCATGCAAACAATATTTCGCTTTATGACCTCAATAATAAAAAACAAGGGATTGTTCATGTTGTTGGGCCAGAACAGGGATTAACTTTACCGGGAATGACAATCGTATGTGGTGATTCACATACTGCAACACACGGTGCTTTCGGTGCATTAGCGTTTGGAATTGGTACATCTGAAGTTGAACACGTTTTAGCTACACAAACCTTAAAACAAGCTCGTGCGAAGACAATGAAGATCGAAGTACGTGGCAAAGTTGCAGAAGGGATTACCGCAAAAGATATTATCTTAGCCATTATTGGCAAAACCACTATGGCAGGCGGAACAGGTCATGTAGTGGAATTTTGTGGTCAGGCGATTGAAGATCTTTCGATGGAAGGTCGAATGACAGTATGTAATATGGCGATTGAATTAGGCGCAAAAGCAGGATTGGTTGCACCAGACCAAACTACATTTGACTATTTGAAAGATCGTCCGTATGCACCAAAAGGTGAAGAGTGGGATAAAGCTGTTGAATATTGGAAAACCTTAAAGAGTGATCCTGATGCAGAATTTGATACTGTGGTGGTATTAGAAGCAAAAGATATTGCACCGCAAGTCACTTGGGGAACTAACCCAGGTCAAGTAATCGCAGTTGATCAAACTGTGCCAAAAGTAGAGGAAATTGCAGATCCGATAGAGAAACAATCTGCGGAAAAAGCCTTAGCTTATATGGGATTACAAGGTGGTGAACACTTAACTGATATTAAAGTGGATAAAGTCTTTATTGGTTCTTGTACTAATTCGCGCATTGAAGATTTACGTGCAGCCGCTGCTGTTGCTAAAGGGCGTAGAGTGGCTGCGGGGGTACAAGCATTGGTTGTGCCGGGTTCAGGATTAGTAAAAGAACAAGCGGAAAAAGAAGGCTTAGATAAAATCTTTATTGAAGCAGGGTTTGAATGGCGTTTACCGGGTTGTTCAATGTGTTTAGCGATGAATGATGATCGTCTTGGTGAATGGGAACGTTGTGCATCAACAAGTAACCGTAACTTTGAAAGTCGTCAAGGACGTAATGGTCGTACTCACTTAGTGAGTCCAGCAATGGCAGCCGCTGCGGCAGTATTTGGTAAATTCACCGATATTCGTACAGTCGAATTATTAGGAGCGTAATATGGCAGGATTTAAACAACATCGTGGCTTAGTCATTCCATTAGATATGGCAAATGTGGATACTGATGCCATTATTCCAAAGCAATTTTTACAAGCGGTAACACGAGTTGGTTTTGGTAAACATTTATTTCATGAGTGGCGTTATCTTGACCCAGCGGGTACGCAATTAAATCCAAAATTTGTATTAAATTTTCCACAATATCAAAGTGCAACAATTTTATTAGCTAGAGAAAATTTAGGTTGTGGTTCATCAAGAGAACACGCACCGTGGGCGTTAGCAGATTATGGTATTAAAGTGATGATTGCTCCAAGCTTTGCGGATATTTTTTACAGCAATAGCTTAAATAATCATCTATTACCAGTGAAATTAACCGAACAAGAGGTTGATGAGATCTTTACTTGGGTAAAAGCTAATGAGGGTAAACCGATTGATGTTGATCTTGAGCAACAAACTGTCAAAGTAGGGGAAAAGATCTATCACTTTACGTTGGATCCATTCCGCCGTCATTGTTTATTAAATGGTTTAGATAATATTGGTTTAACCTTACAACATGAAGATGCAATTGCGGAATATGAGAAAAATATTCCGAGTTTCTTACGTTAAGACGTTAATTTGATTTTATCTATAACCCCCATCTTTGATGTTAGTGTAGCGTTTGAAGATGGGGTTTTTCGTTATTAGGAAAATATCATCAAGTTAATTACGCTTACCAAAAATCGCTGTACCGATTCTGACCATTGTTGAGCCACAGATAATGGCATTTTGCATATCATCAGTCATTCCCATTGATAAAGTATCAATAGGCAATGTTGGGTAACGTTGTTGTAATTGTTGAAATAGTTCAGCCATTTGGCTAAAGGCCTTTTGTTGCTGTTGTGAATCTTCAGTTGGTGCAGGAATTGTCATTAAACCACGCAGTTGTAAGCGAGGTAATTGAACGATCTGAGCTGCTAACGCCATAAGTTGTTGTGGATGAATACCTGATTTGGAACTTTCATCACTAATATTAATTTGAATTAATACTTGCAATGGCGGGAGATGAGCAGGACGTTGCTGATTTAAACGTTCTGCGATTTTATAACGATCAATGGTTTGTACCCAATCGAAATGTTCAGCAACAATGCGAGTCTTATTAGATTGTAGAGGGCCAATGAGATGCCAAGTAATATCTGTTAGATTTTGCTGTTGTGCTTGCTGAATTTTATCCACTCCTTCCTGAACATAGTTTTCACCAAATTGACGTTGACCTACTTGATAGGCTTCTAAAATATCACTAAATGGTTTTGTTTTGCTTACTGCTAATAGGGAAACAGTTTGGTCGGTTTGATATTGTTGAATTTGTTTTACTATTTTGTCTAAGTTTTGTGCAATACTCATCTTATTATTCTCTATAAAAAGCAAAAATCGCCTTATTATAGAAAAAATTAACTAATAGTAATAAATTTATTTGACAAGCTGAGTGAATTTAGGTACTTATTAGAGCCATCGAGTATTAACAAATTCCCTTTCTGTGTAGTAAATCATGACAACAATGAACATTACGATGACCCGCATTATGATGACCATTATTATTAGTGGGGCGGGTTAGCACACAGAAAATAGTGTTTAAGAAACCCGCACCCTACAAAGT
The DNA here is from genome assembly GCF_027920745.1 of Gallibacterium faecale. Lineage (NCBI taxonomy): Bacteria > Pseudomonadati > Pseudomonadota > Gammaproteobacteria > Pasteurellales > Pasteurellaceae > Gallibacterium > Gallibacterium faecale. The sequence goes on from NZ_JAQIBB010000054.1 coordinate 17,526, forward strand.
GCGGGTTTTTTTATGATTAGGTTTCAAGTTTTTAAAATACAACAATATAGAGGACAACATCATGCGTGTATTAAAATTTGGCGGTACTTCACTAGCAAACCCACAACGATTTTCCCAAGCTGGTGAGTTAATTTTACAAGCTCATCAAAAGGATCAAGCAGCAGGGGTTTTATCTGCGCCAGCAAAAATTACTAATTATTTAGTCGCTTTAGTCGATAAGACAAATAAAGGTGAAGATAAGCAGAAAGATTTCCAAGAAGCGAAACAAATATTTGAAACTATCTTAGTTGGACTAAAACAGCAAAATGCAAAATTTGATGATGAAAAATTAAGAAATGTCGTTCAACAAGAATTCTCTCAAATCGAACATACCTTATCCCTCTTCTCTCCACAAACGCCTTGCCCAGACAATATTAATGCTTCAATTATCTCACGTGGTGAAAAACTCTCTATTGCGATTATGGCTGGATGGTTTGAAGCACAAGGCTATCAGGTTCATGTGATTGATCCAGTTAAACAGTTATTAGCACAAGGTGAATATTTGGAATCTTCAGTAGATATTGAAGAATCTACCAAACGTATTAATGCACCAGCAATTCCAAAACAGAGTGTTGTATTAATGGCTGGTTTTACCGCAGGGAATGACAAAGGCGAGTTGATGGTATTAGGGCGTAATGGTTCTGATTATTCAGCGGCAGTTTTAGCAGCTTGTTTACGTGCGGATTGTTGTGAAATTTGGACTGACGTTGATGGTGTTTATACTTGTGATCCACGTTTAGTACCAGATGCGCGTTTATTAGAAACTATGTCTTATCAAGAGGCGATGGAGCTTTCTTATTTTGGGGCAAAAGTGATTCACCCTCGTACCATTGCACCAATTGCACAATTTAATATTCCTTGCTTAATTAAAAATACAGGTAATCCATCTGCACCAGGTACATTAATTGATGGTAATGTACGTTCTGAAACGCTACAAGTGAAAGGAATTACTAATTTAAATGATGTTGCGATGTTCAATGTATCTGGTCCTGGTATGCAAGGGATGGTTGGCATGGCTGCACGTGTATTTGATACCATGTCAAAAGCGGGCATTTCTGTGATTTTAATTACTCAAGCCTCTTCAGAATATAGTATTAGTTTCTGTGTACCACAAAAATCAGCAAATAAAGCGAAAAATGCATTAAAACATGCGTTTGCAACTGAATTAGCGTCAGGCGCATTAGATGAAATCGAGATTTTAGATAATCTAGCGATCATTTCGGTGGTAGGCGATGGTATGCGTAAGAGTCGCGGGATTGCGGCGAAATTCTTTACTGCATTAGCACAAGCTAATGTCAATATTGTGGCGATTGCACAAGGTTCTTCCGAACGTTCTATTTCTACCGTAGTACCATTAAATAAAGCAATTGAAGGGGTTAAAGCGACACACCGTGCATTATTTAATAGCCAACAATCGTTACGTGTATTTTTGATCGGTGCTGGTGGTGTTGGTGGTGAATTACTCGATCAAATTGCACACCAACAACAATTTCTAGCAGAGAAAAATATTGCCATTCGTGTTTGTGGTATAGCGAACTCAAAAAAAGTATTGCTTAATGTAGATGGGCTTGATTTAAGTAATTGGCGTGAAGATTTAGCTAATGCGACAGAAAGTTTTTCTATTCGTCGTGTGATTGATGCGGTACAAGATCAGCACGTATTAAATCCAATTTTAGTGGATTGTACATCTAATCAAGATATTGCCGATAGTTACTTACATTTCTTAAATGCAGGTTTCCATGTAGTTACTCCGAATAAAAAAGCCAATACTTCAAGCTTGGAATACTATCATCAATTACGTGCTGCGGCGTTAGTGAATCAACGTTTATTCCTTTACGATACTAATGTAGGTGCGGGATTACCCGTTATTGAAAACTTACAAAATTTGTTAGCAGCTGGTGATGAAGTAGAAGTATTCGATGGTATTTTATCTGGTTCATTGTCATTTATTTTTGGTGAGTTAGAACAAGGTAAGCCTCTATCTGAAGTGACTCGCTTGGCAAAAGAGAAAGGATTTACAGAACCAGATCCACGTGATGATTTATCAGGACAAGACGTTGCGCGTAAATTGTTAATTTTGGCACGTGAAGCAGGTTTAGAGCTTGAGTTAAGCGATATTGAAGTGGAAGGCGTGTTACCAAAAGATTTTGCTAAAGGAAAATCAACTGCAGAATTTATGGCGATGTTACCAGAGTTGGATGCTGAATTTGATAAACGCGTAAAAGCAGCACAAGCAGAGGGTAAAGTTTTACGTTATGTCGGTGAAATTAAACACGGTAAATGCAGAGTAGCAATTAAAGCAGTAGATGCAGAGGATCCACTTTATAAAGTGAAGAATGGTGAAAATGCCCTTGCATTTTATACTCGTTATTATTCGCCAATTCCATTATTATTACGTGGTTATGGTGCAGGAAATAATGTGACTGCAGCAGGAATTTTTGCGGATATTTTGCGAACATTACGTCGCTAATTAAAGGGGTAAACTATGTTACGAATTTATGCACCTGCTTCTAGTGCGAATATTAGTGTAGGTTTTGATACGCTGGGTGCGGCAATTTCACCAATTGATGGTTCATTATTAGGTGATGTGATTCAAATTGAAGATTGTGCAACGCAATTTGAATTTGAAAGTGTTGGCTATTTTGTCCGTAAATTACCTAAAGAGCCGCAAAAGAATATTGTTTATCAAGCATATGTATTGTTTAGTGAACGTTTAAAATTGCGCAATCAACTGGTAAAACCATTGCGGTTAACATTAGAAAAAAATATGCCAATTGGTTCTGGATTAGGTTCAAGTGCTTGTTCGATTGTAGCGGCGTTAGTGGCGTTGAATCAGTTCCATCAAGATCCTTTTTCTGATATGGAATTGTTAGAAATGATGGGAGGGTTAGAAGGACGTATTTCTGGTTCAATCCATTACGATAATGTTGCACCTTGTTATATGGGCGGGGTGCAATTTATGGTGCAATCGCTTGGTTCGATCTGTCAACGTTTGCCATTCTTTGATAATTGGTATTGGGTATTGGCATACCCAGGAATTGAGGTTTCAACAGCAGAAGCACGAGCAATTTTACCTAAAAGCTACACACGTCAAGATGTGATTTCACATGGGCGTTATTTAGGTAGTTTTGTGCATGCTTGTCATACTCATCAAGAAAATCTGGCTGCAGTTATGATGAAGGATGTGATTGCAGAACCGTATCGTCAGCAACTTTTACCAAATTTTGCTGAAGTCAAACAAGCAGCCCAAGATCTTGGTGCGTTAGCAACAGGAATTTCAGGATCTGGACCAACAATGTTCTCAATTGCTCCTGATCTTACTATTGCGACTAAAGTTGCAGACTATTTAGAAAAACATTATTTACAAAATAACGAAGGCTTTGTGCATATCTGTAAAGTGGATAACCAAGGCGCAAGACAACTCGGTTAATTGAGTAGAAAGGTAACACAATGAATTTATACAACATTAAACATCCTGAAGAGCAAGTCAATTTTGCTCAAGCTGTTCGTCAAGGTTTAGGCAAAGATCAAGGTTTATTCTTTCCAGAAAAATTACCTTATTTTGAAAATGTCGATGAATTACTCGCGCTACCTTTAGTTGAGCGTAGCCAACGCATTTTATCAGCGATTATTGGTGATGAAATTCCCGCTGATCAGTTAGCAAAATTGATTGAAAATGCGTTTACCTTTCCAGCGCCAGTTGCGAAAGTGGAAGAGAATGTTTATGCATTAGAGCTTTTTCACGGTCCAACGCTCGCTTTTAAAGACTTTGGTGGACGTTTTATGGCGCAAGCGTTAGCGGCTGTGCGTAAAGATGGCAAAATTACCATTTTAACGGCAACGTCAGGTGATACTGGAGCAGCCGTTGCTCATGCTTTTTATGGCTTAGAAAACATTGATGTCGTGATTCTTTATCCAAAAGGTAAAATTAGTGTATTGCAAGAAAAACTCTTTTGTACATTAGGGGGCAATATTCGTACCATTGCTATTGAGGGGGATTTCGATGCGTGCCAAGCTTTAGTAAAACAAGCTTTTGATGATCAAGAATTGCGAGAAGCCATTGGTTTAAATTCTGCAAATTCTATTAATATCAGCCGTTTATTAGCACAAATTTGTTATTATTTTGAAGCGGCAGCACAGCTTCCAGTTGAGAAAAGAAACAATTTGGTTGTATCGGTACCAAGTGGTAATTTTGGAAATCTAACGGCAGGATTAATTGCGAAAGCGATCGGTTTACCAATTAAACGTTTTATTGCTTCGACTAATGCAAATGATACAGTGCCTCGTTATTTACGTTCTCATCAATGGGATCCTCATGCAACCGTTGCAACATTATCAAATGCAATGGATGTGAGCCGTCCAAATAACTGGCCTCGTGTTGAGGAATTATTCCGTCGTCAACAATGGTCTTTAGCAGAGTTACATTCTGATAGTGTGACTGATGCAGAAACAGAAGAAACCTTAAAAGCGATGAATGCTAAAGGTTATGTTTGTGAACCACATGGTGCGGTTGCTTATCGTGTACTGAAAAATGATTTGGTTGAGGGTGAAACAGGTTTATTCCTTTGCACTGCACATCCAGCCAAATTTAAAGAGAGTGTAGAACGTATTTTAGGTATTGAAGTGCCATTACCAGAAGCGTTAGCTAAACATAATGCCTTACCATTATTATCAATTACAATGCCAGCTGATTTTGCTGAATTAAGAAAATTCTTATTGGCAGTAAAATAATCATAATAGAGGATTAAGTATGAATTGGTATCTTTTGACAATTAAAAAATATGCCGTATTTCAAGGGCGTGCACGTCGAAAAGAATTTTGGATGTTTGCTCTATTTAATATTCTATTTTCAATTATTTTGGGAATTATTGATGTTTTAATCGGCACTTATAATTGGCAAAGTGATACTGGCTTATTAAGCAGTATTTATAGTTTATTTGTTATATTACCTAATTTGGCAGTAACGACACGTCGCTTACACGATATAAATCGTTCTGGTTGGTGGCAGCTATTGTATTTGATCCCAATTATTGGTTGGCTGGTGTTATTATACTTCTTTGTATCTAAAGGAAATATAGGCACGAATCGTTTTGGTGAAGATCCAAAACAGAATGATCTAAATACGTCCGATCAAACAACAAAGTTAGTGGTATAACTCAGTTTAGTTGTAACTAATTAATTGATAAATTATTTCCCTTTTTACCCAATCAATTTTGAGTAAAAAGGGTTAATTTTTATAGCAATAGGCAGTTATTTATAAATGATAGATTATTGTTTTGTTCCTCCAAAAGCGACACCTAATTTTTCATCTCCTTTTTCTAGAGTTGCAATACCCACTACTTCATTAGCATTTTTACCTGCAAATGATCCTGTATAATCTCCAACAAAACCGATATTTGTTGTGGCATTACCACTAAAAGCAATGAAAGTATCAGATGAATCTTCAACTTGGGTCGCAGTCGTTATTTCTGTATTATTCAACATAATATTCTGAGCATTACTATGGATTTCACCACTAATATTTTTATTTGTGAAATCAGCTTCTAATTTCACAGTACCATTAGTAGTAATATCGTGATTTTGATCTACTAAAAGGGCTGTACCTGTATAAGTAGCTTTACCTGACAATGTATTTAAAACTTCCCCTTTGGTTGAGTTGACAGCAGTATCTAAACGAGCAAAATCTTTTTCTCTATTATTACTAACCATTACACTATAAGCAGAATCATTTAAATTTACTGCATAAACATTATAGCTGGCTTCATTTGTTGTAAAATTGGATTGTCTATAACCTGAACCATTAAGCACTAAAATTTTATCAAGTTCATCATCTATTTTGTCTATTTCAGTGTCATTAGTAGGAGAAACCTGTTCTCTGTTTTCTAAATATTGTTCATCGAAATGTGTAGCTAGAGATAAAGTGCTAGGATGTTGTTGCACTTGTGAGTTAGTTGTATTTGATATCTTATTATTTTCTGAACTTCCAGAAGAGCTGCAAGCAGTTAAACCAACAGAAGTCAACAAGATGGTTAATAATGATAACTTATTAGTCATTTTTAGTTTCCTTATAAAGTTATTGATAAATAATGGTTATTATCATCTAAGATAATTTATTTAGGGGGGGGAGCAAGTCTTATTTTTAGTGAAAGATAATAAATAGGAGATATAGAACAAAGAGAAAAGTAAAATTTTAGAAGTAGATCAAATATCCAACAATCTCTATTTGCCTCCCTTTGACATTCCCAGCCCATAGATCTATATTAACAAATGGTTAACATTAAGCATTATTACTGATGCAAATTGACTTCATACTCTAGCTACATACTAATAATTTAAGGATTTAATATGGCTAATTTCTTAGGTGATTACCAAAAACACGTTGAACAAAGACAAGCAGAAGGCGTATTCCCACTACCACTTGATGCAGAACAAACTGCACAACTCATTGAACTCCTCAAAGCTCCGGCACAAGAAGATCCAAAATACCTCTTAACCTTGTTTGAAACTCGTATTCCAGCAGGGGTGGATGAAGCAGCTTACGTTAAGGCTTCGTTCTTATCTGCTTTAGTGGCGGGCGATGTAAGTTCACCATTAATTAGTCAAGAACGTGCAGTTGAATTATTAGGGACAATGCAAGGTGGTTATAACATTGAACCATTAGTGAAAGCACTTGATAATGAAAAACTTGCACCTTTAGCAGTTAAAGCGTTATCTCATACATTATTAATGTTCGATAGTTTCCATGATGTAGCGGAAAGAGCAAATGCTGGCAATCAATTTGCTAAACAAGTCCTACAATCTTGGGCAGAAGCTGAATGGTTTTTATCTCGTCCAAAGTTAGCAGATAAAATTACTGTCACCGTATTTAAAGTGACAGGTGAAACAAATACAGATGATCTTTCTCCAGCACAAGATGCTTGGTCACGTCCAGATATTCCTTTACATGCAAAAGCAATGCTAAAAAATAGTCGTGATGGTATTACACCAGACAAAGAAGGGGAAGTTGGACCAATTAGTCAAATTAATCAACTTAAAGAAAAAGGTTTCCCTCTTGCTTATGTTGGGGATGTGGTAGGAACAGGTTCATCACGTAAATCAGCTACAAATTCCGTGTTATGGCATATGGGAGATGATATTCCATTTATTCCAAATAAACGTGCTGGTGGTGTGGTATTAGGTGGCAAAATTGCGCCAATTTTCTTTAACACATTAGAAGATGCTGGTGCATTACCAATTGAAGTTGATGTAACAGCATTAAATATGGGGGATGTAATTGATATTTACCCATATGAAGGAAAAATTTGTCGTCATGATAGTGATGAAGTATTGGCAACCTTTAGCTTAAAAACTAAAGTATTACTGGATGAAGTGCGTGCAGGTGGTCGTATTCCATTAATTATCGGTCGTGGCTTAACTCATAAAGCAAGACAAGCATTGGGCTTAGGTGAAAGCGATGTATTTGTGAAACCACAAGCTGTCGCAGCAAGTAATAAAGGCTTTACCTTAGCACAAAAACTAGTCGGTCGCGCTTGTGGTGTTGAGGGTATTCGTCCAGGACAATATTGCGAACCGCGTATGACATCAGTTGGTTCACAAGATACTACTGGCCCAATGACACGTGATGAATTAAAAGATTTGGCTTGTTTAGGTTTCTCTGCCGATTTAGTGATGCAATCTTTCTGTCATACAGCAGCATATCCAAAACCAGTCGATGTGACTACACACCATACGTTGCCTGACTTTATTATGAATCGTGGTGGGGTTTCATTACGTCCAGGTGATGGTATTATCCATTCTTGGTTAAACCGTATGTTATTACCAGATACTGTTGGAACTGGTGGTGACTCACATACTCGTTTCCCAATTGGTATCTCTTTCCCAGCAGGGTCTGGCTTAGTAGCGTTTGCTGCTGCGACTGGTGTAATGCCATTAGATATGCCTGAATCTGTATTGGTACGTTTTACTGGAACAATGCAGCCAGGTATTACGTTACGTGATTTAGTGCACGCTATTCCTTATTATGCGATTCAACAAGGCTTATTAACTGTTGAGAAGAAAGGTAAGAAAAATATCTTCTCAGGTCGAATCCTTGAAATTGAAGGGCTAGAAAATCTGAAAATTGAACAAGCATTTGAATTATCTGATGCATCAGCAGAGCGTTCAGCAGCAGCTTGTACAATTAAATTGAATAAAGAACCAATTATTGAATACCTCAATTCAAATATCACACTATTAAAATGGATGATTGCAGAGGGATATGGCGATGCTCGTACGTTAGAACGCCGTATTAAAAATATGGAAGCTTGGTTAGCAGATCCACAATTATTAGAAGCAGATCCAGATGCTGAATATGCGGCAGTGATTGAAATTAATATGGATGAAATTAAAGAGCCAATTCTTTGTGCACCGAATGATCCTGATGATGCTCGTAAATTATCAGAAGTACAAGGCGATAAGATTGATGAAGTATTTATCGGTTCATGTATGACAAATATTGGTCATTTCCGCGCTGCAGGTAAATTACTCAGTAAATTTGCAGATGTTATTCCAACTCGATTATGGATTGCACCACCAACTAAGATGGATGCAGCGTTATTAACTGAAGAAGGTTATTACAGTATCTTTGGTAAGAGTGGTGCAAGAACAGAAATGCCAGGATGTTCTCTCTGTATGGGTAACCAAGCACGCGTGGCACCTAAATCAACCGTTGTTTCAACTTCTACACGTAACTTCCCTAACCGTTTAGGTCAAGGCGCGAATGTGTACTTAGCTTCTGCTGAATTAGCGGCTGTTGCAGCATTATTAGGTAAGTTACCAACACCAGAAGAATATTTAAGTTATGCTGCTGATTTACAAAAGGATAAAGATGATACTTATCGTTATATGAATTTTGATCAAATCAATAGCTATGTGAAAAAAGCAGGAGAAGTCATTTTCCAAACCCAAGTTTAGTTTAGATTTTTTGTTGTACTTTTCTTGTTTATCTCAATAAAAGTTATCCCATCACTTAGCGTGGTGGGATTTTTTTGTTTTTCCATCAGGATAAATCTATTAAAATAACCAGCGATATGATTTAGATAATTAAGGAAGAAAAATGATTATTGTAACGGGTGGTGCAGGTTTTATCGGTAGTAATATTGTTAAAGCACTCAATGATTTAGGTCGAAAAGATATTTTAGTTGTAGATAACTTAACTGATGGTACTAAGTTTGCCAATTTAGCTGATTTAGATATTGCAGATTATTGTGATAAAGAAGATTTTATTGCATCTATTATTGCTGGTGATGATCTTGGGGATATTGAAGTCGTATTCCATGAAGGTGCTTGTTCAGCAACAACAGAATGGAATGGTAAATATATGATGCAAAACAACTATGAATATTCTAAAGAGTTATTGCATTACTGCTTAGATCGTCAAATTCCTTTCTTATATGCCTCTTCTGCGGCAACATATGGTGATCGTTTAGAATTTGTTGAAGAACGTCAATTTGAGCATCCATTAAATGTTTATGGCTATTCAAAATTCTTATTTGATCAATATGTACGTCAAATTTTACCTGAAGCAGAATCACCTGTGTGTGGCTTCCGTTATTTTAATGTTTATGGGCCACGTGAAAACCATAAAGGAAGTATGGCGAGTGTTGCTTTTCATTTAAATAATCAAATTTTAAAAGGTGAAAATCCAAAATTGTTTGAAGGCAGCGAACATTTCCGCCGTGATTTTGTGTATGTAGGTGATGTGGCAGCAGTAAATATTTGGTGCTGGCAACATGGTGTTTCAGGAATTTTTAATTGCGGTACAGGCAATGCAGAAAGCTTTGCTGAGGTTGCTAAAGCAGTAGTGAAATATCATGGCAAAGGTGAAGTAGAGACAATTCCATTCCCAGAACATCTAAAGAGTCGTTATCAAGAATATACACAAGCAGATTTAACTAAATTACGTGCCACTGGTTACGATAAACCGTTTAAGAAAGTTGCGGAAGGTGTGGCTGAATATATGGCATGGTTAAATAAATAATTGATATTAGGATGAAAATTTTAGTAGTTGGCCCTTCTTGGGTGGGTGATATGATGATGTCGCATAGCTTGTACCAAATGTTGAAGCAGCGATATCCAACATGTGAAATTGATGTTTTGGCACCAAACTGGTGCCGAGCATTGTTATCAAGAATGCCCGAAGTGAATCAAGCATTAGCGATGCCTATTGGACATGGTGAATTTAATCTTTCACAACGCTATCAGATTGGAAAGTCTTTACGAGGCCAATATGATTTAGCGATTGTATTACCAAATTCATTAAAATCAGCTTTGATCCCACTCTTTGCAAAAATTCCATTACGTCGAGGGTGGAAAGGAGAAAGCCGTTATCTATTGTTAAATGATCTCCGTAGTAATAAGCGTGATTACCCATTAATGGTGCAGCGATATATTGCATTAGCTTTTGAAAAAGATGAGGTGCCAGTCGCCAAAGATTTGCCATTACCTTATCCTTATTTACAGACTGAATCAGCACAAGTTACGGTAACATTACAGCAATTTTCACAACGTTTTTCATTTGATCCACAACGAACAATAATTGGATTTTGTCCTGGAGCAGAATTTGGACCTGCAAAAAGGTGGCCGCATTATCATTATGCAAATTTAGCGAAATTGTTAATTCAGCGAGGACATCAAATTTGTTTATTTGGTTCTGCAAAAGATCATGCAGTTGGTGAGGAAATTCGGGCAAGTTTATCTGAGGCTGAACAGCCTTACTGTATTAATATGGCTGGAGAAACCTCCTTACCGGAAGCTATCGATCTTATCTCTAGTTGTACAGCAGTGGTCAGTAATGATTCTGGATTAATGCATATTGCCGCAGCTTTACAGCGCCCATTAGTTGCTGTTTATGGTCCTACCAGCCCAGAATATACGCCGCCATTAGCGGAGAAAGTAAAAATTATTCGTTTAATCCGCGGTGGTTTAATTAAAGTGCGTAAAAGTAAGGATAGCCAAGAAGGTTATCATCAATCTTTAATTGATATTCAGCCTGAAATGGTACTGAATGCTTTAGACGAGCTACTTTAATTAGCTTTTATATAGATAATGGATCAAGATTGTGAAAAGCGATCTTATCCATTATTTTTTAGCCTAAAAAAGAGCAGAATTACGAGGAAATCAGGAAATATGGTATTTCGTTATATTATTTTTGTGTTTTTGCAAATATTGATCTTGATTGGAATCAAAGCGATTGATTGGTTCTTATTAAAGAAAATAACAAAGCCACAATATAAGCGTCCATTTGTATGGTTAAGTTATCTCGTGGTGAATGTATTTGTTCTATTATCTGTCTTTCATATTATTCCAAATGGATTTCGTTATTCTGCATTGTTATTAATTGGATTATGGTATATCACATTAGTCGCCATAGTTATGTTAGTGATTAACAAATTATGTCATTGGCGAGGAAAATCTTTACATACTTATCCAATTATTAGTCGAAGTGTGGCTATTATCTTACTGACAGGGTTAGTTGGATACAGTATGTATCAAGCATATGTCCCGCAAGTAGTCCATTATTCAGTAAAAATAGATAAACAGATGGCGCCGTTACGAATTGGTGTGGCGAGTGATCTTCATTTAGGTAGCTTATTTGGCGCAAAACAATTAGTAAAATTACAACAAATTTTTACTGATGAAAAAGTCGATATTGTGTTATTACCGGGCGATATTATGGATGATAACTTGGAGGCTTATTTTGCAGAGAAGATGCAACCTTATTTCGCTAAATTAAGTGCGCCATTAGGGGTATATGCAACATTAGGCAATCATGATTTTTTTCAACAACCGAATCAAATTGCTAATGAAATTAGACGTGAAGGTGTTTATTTATTAACAGATCAAGTCATTGTGGTGGCAGATAAACTGATTATTGCAGGTCGCAATGACGAATTAGATCACCATCGTCAGTCAACAGAGAAAATTTTAGCTGTACTTTCTCCAGAAATGAGGAAAAAGTTACCGATACTATTAATGGATCATCGTCCATTTTCGATTACAGAAAATAGTCAAGCTGGTGTAGATATTCAAGTTTCTGGCCATACGCATAACGGGCAGATCTTTCCAATTAACTTAATCTTAAAAGGGGTCTATCAGTTAAGTTATGGGTATCAACAATTTGCACAAATGCACACATTTGTCACGTCAGGATATGGTTTTTGGGGTGTTCCATTTCGTTTGGGACCACAATCTGAAGTAATGATTATTGATGTGTCATCTAAAGGGAAATAATCCATGCAATGTTATGATGTCGTGATTATCGGTGCCGGTGCAGCAGGATTATTTTGTGCTGCACAAATTGGTAAAAGTGGCAAATCAGTGATTGTGCTAGATAATGGGAAAAAAGCGGGACGTAAAATTTTAATGTCTGGTGGTGGTTATTGTAACTTTACTAATTTAGATGTCAGTGCAGCAAATTACCTCTCGCAAAACCCTCATTTTGTGAAATCTGCCTTAGCCCGTTATACCCAATGGGATTTTATTGGGTTAGTTGCTCAATATGGAATTGCTTATCATGAAAAAGAGTCTGGGCAATTATTTACAGATGAAGGAGCGGGGCAGATCGTCAATCTGTTATTACAAGAGTGTCGAGATGCACAGGTAACAATTCAATTATCAGTACACATTAATCGAGTTGATTCTTTAGCGTCTGGTTTTGTAGTTCAAGCTGAAAATGGAAAATGTTGGCAGGGTGAGAAACTAGTGGTTGCTACTGGAGGATTATCTATGCCTAAATTAGGCGCAACGCCATTTGGTTATCAAATTGCCGAACAATTCGGGTTAAATATCATTCCGCCAAGAGCATCTTTAGTGCCTTTTACCTATTTAGAACAGGATAAGGCCTTTGCAGAGCTGGCAGGTGTTTCCTTACCAGTGACAGCAAAATCTAAGAATGGTAAGAGTTTTAGTAATGCATTGCTATTTACCCATCGAGGGATTTCGGGACCAGCTATTTTACAAATTTCTAATTATTGGCAACCAAATGAAAGCATTGAAATTGATTTGCTGCTACAACTAAATATTTCAGAATATTTACTCGAATTACGCCATACATCGCCGAAAATACAGTTACGAACAGCATTACAACGGCTATTACCGAATAAATTAGTGGAAATTCTCTGGCAACGTTTGGCTTTGAAAGAAGTAGTATTAGCGGATCTGAGTAAAACAACACTCACTGTCTTGGAACAAGGGTTACATCACTGGCAATTTATGCCGAATGGAACGGAAGGTTATCGTACGGCTGAAGTGACATTAGGTGGTGTAGATACACAACATATTTCATCAAAAACTATGGAAGTGCAGCATATTAAAGGGTTGTATTTTATTGGTGAAGTATTAGATGTGACCGGATGGCTTGGTGGTTACAATTTTCAATGGGCTTGGAGTTCAGCCTATGCTTGTGCAAGTTCAATTACATAGGTATAGAAAATGGCTATCATATATGATAGCCATAAGATATTTT